>NZ_BAAGVN010000362.1:0-106902 GCF_054780855.1 Pseudaeromonas pectinilytica | reverse complement strand
CCCACGCCCGTGGGGATGAACCGTGCGTCCCCTGATACGCCTCAGCGGTAGCAGAGAGTTCCCCACGCCCGTGGGGATGAACCACACGCTTGGGGAATGGCGAGCCATTGGTGCGCGAGTTCCCCACGCCCGTGGGGATGAACCGTCGGTGATGGTCATGGTGCTGTACTTGTGGCCGAGTTCCCCACGCCCGTGGGGATGAACCGATCGCGGATGGCCTTTTTACGCGGCTGCCCGCGAGTTCCCCACGCCCGTGGGGATGAACCGGCATAGCCCGTACAATCACCCGCAGGAACGGTGAGTTCCCCACGCCCGTGGGGATGAACCGGTATTTTGCAAACTATAGACCCTTCAGCACCAGAGTTCCCCACGCCCGTGGGGATGAACCGGGGGCAACATGGAAACAAAAACCATCAAATACGAGTTCCCCACGCCCGTGGGGATGAACCGCCTATTCGCCGGGCGGAAATTTTAAATATGTCGAGTTCCCCACGCCCGTGGGGATGAACCGCCTGTGCGGTATATCTTCCAAATCAACATCAGGAGTTCCCCACGCCCGTGGGGATGAACCGGAGGGTGGTTTGATCCGTTAACCGACGACGGCGAGTTCCCCACGCCCGTGGGGATGAACCGCGCCGCGCCTTTGGTTATGAAATCAAAGAGGCGAGTTCCCCACGCCCGTGGGGATGAACCGATGACGACAGCCGAGGCGAACCCACTGGATGAGAGTTCCCCACGCCCGTGGGGATGAACCGTAAACGGCCCTTCGAGTGTCTGCTGATATTCCGAGTTCCCCACGCCCGTGGGGATGAACCGCAGAGAATCATTCATCAGAAAGACCCCTCATCGAGTTCCCCACGCCCGTGGGGATGAACCGAATCGCATCGCTGAGCAAGAGCGCCAGCTCAAGAGTTCCCCACGCCCGTGGGGATGAACCGCCTCGGTCAATCCAATCACGCGGCCATTGCCAGAGTTCCCCACGCCCGTGGGGATGAACCGTCATAGCTCTGCGATGCCCCGCTGGGGGCTGAGAGTTCCCCACGCCCGTGGGGATGAACCGCCAGCAATACGAGATCGCCGTTTTCGTTTCTCGAGTTCCCCACGCCCGTGGGGATGAACCGAGTTTCACGACGTCGCACGGGAATATGTGGACGAGTTCCCCACGCCCGTGGGGATGAACCGTGGATGCGCTTACTGGCTGCCAATACCTGACAGAGTTCCCCACGCCCGTGGGGATGAACCGCAATTGAAAGAGGCCCGAAAGGGCCTCAGTTCGAGTTCCCCACGCCCGTGGGGATGAACCGCCGATGGCCTGCGTTCGCACCGTACAATGAATGAGTTCCCCACGCCCGTGGGGATGAACCGGTCCGTTTAATCAGTACCCATAATGGCATTGAGAGTTCCCCACGCCCGTGGGGATGAACCGTTGCAGCAGACGAGTCAGGAACTGGCCCTGCTGAGTTCCCCACGCCCGTGGGGATGAACCGCCAAGGCGGCCATCGAGGCCTATTTGAGCAGGGAGTTCCCCACGCCCGTGGGGATGAACCGTAGATTTCAGACTCATTGGTTCCGGCGCCGAGGAGTTCCCCACGCCCGTGGGGATGAACCTGCTGTGGCAATAGCCCCCCGAAGACGCTCATAGAGTTCCCCACGCCCGTGGGGATGAACCGTCGCTTCCATCTGGTGGTTTATGTGTTACTAGGAGTTCCCCACGCCCGTGGGGATGAACCGGCTATGGCCGCTAAACTGACCGACCGTGCAGAGAGTTCCCCACGCCCGTGGGGATGAACCGTTTTTAATACAGGCCGTGCATTGATGGTCTCAGAGTTCCCCACGCCCGTGGGGATGAACCGTGGTAAACAGAAAGTGTGCCGCAGGCACACAAACTTGCAGCATAAGGGGTGTTGTAAATTTGTGGCATAAGCTCAGGAAGAGATGGAGGAAGGCCCACCGGAGTCTGCTGTCGGAAGTCGGTTCCAAACCACCTCAAGCTGCTGCAATTAAGAGTCGAGGTAGTGAGCGTTGAGGTCAAAGCGCAAACAAACTGAATCGCCACCAGAGATCCAGTCGCATAGTTTTTCGTTCTGATTAACGCCGGAAGTGCCAGTGCTATGCATCCGGTGCACCGGCGCAAGTCGAGACATAACTTCATACAAAGCTAAACGCATGGTGCATGATGCTGCTCGCGGATGTGATCGTGGTGTTTTGCACCAGTTCATCGATATCCAGCGCTGACTGCTCTAGGAATTTTCAAATAATTGATCGGTTTCCGATCGAAAAATCGCATCAAATTTGACAATGCATGATGCGGTCCTGTTGGCCACCTCGTATGATCTAGATTGACATTGAATGACGAATGCGATGTAACTATATGACTTTGCTTCAATATATGTTTATGTTGCGCAATGTCATTTGAAGTTTATATATATAATTTGACGGGTACGGCCTTCTAAGCCGTGGGTCACAGGTTCGATTCCTGTAGGGCGTACCATTGTGATAAGCAGTAAGACACGTAAAAAGTAAGACTCAGTGGTGGCTGTAGCTCAGTTGGTAGAGTCCAGGATTGTGATTCCTGTTGTCGTGGGTTCGAGCCCCATCAGCCACCCCATTAATACCAGGTTAGCGTTACTTGTTGATAGGTAACGAAAACCAAGCTCTCTTAGCGGAAGTGGCGAAATTGGTAGACGCACCAGATTTAGGTTCTGGCGCCTTAGGCGTGTGGGTTCAAGTCCCTCCTTCCGCACCATACAAACAAAACCCCGGCCATGTGCCGGGGTTTTGTTTTCTGCATTTTCTCATGACTGCAATGCGCCCCAAACCGTTATTCCTGCGACGCCAAGCCCCTTGGCCTCGCTCTTTGCCAGCTATATTCATTCGATATTCACGCCCTGTGACATGGCTTTATCGATGAGCGCCAAAATCGCTCCTGCACCGTATTCGTTAACAATAGTTATACAACTTTCTTTTTTTTGTATAACTGCTATAACTGAATCAACTGTTATACAAGGAGTGCCATCATGTACAAGATTCAAGTCGGTATCAGTGCCTGCCTGCTCGGGCAGGAAGTGCGGTTCGACGGGGGCCACAAGCGCTCCAGCTTTTGCGAACAGGAGCTTGGCGCTCACTTTGACTACCACCCGGTCTGCCCGGAGATGGCCATCGGCCTTGGCTCGCCGCGTGCGGCCATCCGCTTGGTCCGGCGCCAGGGCGAGATCCGAGCCGAGGCCAGCAACGGTAGCTTCGATGTCACCGACAAGCTCATCGCTTTTAGCGAACAGAAGGCACGTCAGCTCGATTTTATCTCCGGCTATATCCTCTGTGCCAAGTCACCCAGTTGCGGCATGGAGCGGGTGCGCATCTACGCCGGTACGGCTGACGGTGGAAATAACGGCGGTAGCGCCAAGGAGGGCGTGGGCCTGTTTGCCCAGGCGCTGATGGCGGCCAACCCGCTGCTACCGGTGGAGGAGGATGGTCGCCTGTGCGATCCCGTGCTGCGGGAGAATTTCGTGCTGCGGGTCTTTGCCTATCATGACTGGCAACAGCTCTGTGCCCGTGGGCTGAGTGCCGCCGCCCTGATCGAGTTCCACTCCCGCTACAAGTATCTGGTGCTCTCTCACGCCACAACCCACTACCGGGCGCTCGGAAAATTACTAGCCCATGTCGGCAAGGCCAACCTGCAGGAGGTCGCACAGCGCTATATCCAGGGGTTGATGACGGCGCTCAGCGTACGCGCCACCCGTCGCAATCACACCAATGTGTTGATGCACCTGCAGGGTTACTTCAAGAAGGTGCTGACTCCGGCGCAGAAGCAGGAGTTGGCCGACACCATTGATAAGTACCGCACCGGCATCTTGCCGCTGCTGGTGCCCTTGACCCTGATCCGGCACTACCTGCGCGAATACCCGAATAGCTATCTGGCCGCGCAGGTCTATCTCAACCCGCACCCAGATACGCTCAAATTGCGGTACGGACTCTGAGCCTTGTTGTAGCCCCGGGGTGCAAGCCGGGGTTTGTCTCTTGATGAACGGAATTTGTTATGTCTGATACCCACTTAAACCCGGCGGTTTTAGCTCCGGATGAAGGGATTTACCCGATCCGCGAAGTCTCTCGCCTGACTGGAGTCAATGCCGTGACCCTGCGAGCCTGGCAGCGGCGGTACGGCCTGATACAACCAGCCCGTACCGAGAAGGGACACCGCCTCTATAGCGAGCAGGATATCCGCCAGATCGGCGAGATCCTGAGCTGGCTGGAGCGCGGCGTGAGCATCGGTCAGGTCAAAGGGCTGCTGAGTGAGCCCCAATCCCAGCAGGTGAACGACCATTGGCAACAGACCTTCGAGCAACTCGGCCAGGCGGTACTGGCTCTGCATCAGCGCAAGGTCGAGGCCCTGCTCAATGAGTTGCTGGCGAGCTACCCATTCGAGCTGGTGCGCAGTCGGGTGCTGCAGCCGTTGGTGGCGCAATTGCTCGGTCTGTGGCGCGAGCGCCCCGATGGTGCCTTGCTGCAACAGGTCTGGCTGGGCTGGCTGCAGACTCGTTTTGCTCGCCATTTGATCGAGCAGGAGAAGGGGCAACCCGTGACGCTAGTAAGCTGGGGGCAAGTCGGTCCGCTGGATCTCATCTGGTGTGGCTATGAGTTGGTAAGTCAAGGCTACGAGGTGCAGCTGCTGGGGGCGGTCGATCCCAAGACTGCGGCCTTGCTGGAAGGGCGTGCCGCGACCCCTTGGCTGGTGTTGCTGGGTGCTGGGCTGGGTAAGCAGGAGCTGAGTGCTGACTGGCCCGCTGGCACCTGCCTGTTGGGTGAACTGGGTGGCCTCTATGACCCGGATTGGCTGGCCACCCGGGATTGGCAACCCACGCTGGCCTCCTGGCTCAGTACACAGCGTTTAACCGACCGACGGCCGGAAAACTCGCCGTCTCAAGGCAGCAGTGTACGCGAGAGGAGAGCGCCATGAAGCTGGTCTGGTTGCGCAATGACTTGCGGCTGATCGATAACCCTGCCTTGCGCCATGCCTGTGCTGAGGAGGGGGAGGTGGCGGCGCTGTTTGTTATCTCACCGGCCCAGTGGCAGCAGCACAAGATGGCGCCCATCCGTCAGCAGTTCCTGTTGGCTCAGGTGGATGAAGTGGGACGGGAGCTGGCTGCCCTGGGCATCCGCTTGCATCTCCTGCACGTCGACACCTTTGCCGAGTTGCCCCAGGCGCTGGTGGGGTTGTGTCGCGAGCTCGGGGTGAGCCAGCTGTATGCCAATCAGGCCATCGAAATCGATGAGCTGCGTCGGGATCGGGCCGTGAGTCACGCACTGGCCGCGCAGGGGATCCTCTCGCACTGGTTTAACGGCTGTTGTGTGCTGCCACCCGGGCGGGTACTGACTGGCTCGGGCGAGATGTTCAAGGTGTTTACGCCGTTTAGCCGCGCCTGGTTGAAGGCGCTGGATCAGGATGGCTTTGTCATTCACCGAGCGCCGGCAGCCCGCGGCGCGGCAGTGCCCTGGGTCTCGCTACTGGATCGCGGGCTGCGCGCGCCGTTCGAGGATCCACTCTGGCCGGTGGGGGAAGCCGAAGCCCGGCGCCGCCTGCAGCTGTTTTTAGATCAGGCGGTACTCGACTATGGCAATACACGGGATTTTCCGGCTCAGGCGGGGACTTCGACCCTGTCACCCTATCTGGCAGCTGGCATCATCAGCCCACGTCAGTGTCTGGCGGCCCTGCAGCAACGCCTCGGCTATCGGCCCCTGTCCAAGGAGCAGCCCGGCTTTGTCTGGCTGAACGAGCTCATCTGGCGCGAGTTCTATCGCCATCTGCTGGTGATGGTGCCCACGCTTTCCATGAATTTGCCGTTCAAGCCTGAAACCACAGCCCTGCCCTGGAGCTGGGATCCACAAGCCTTCGCCGCCTGGTGCGAGGGGCGAACCGGTTATCCGATTGTTGATGCAGCGATGCGCTGCCTCAAGGCCACCGGCTGGATGCATAACCGGCTGCGGATGATAGTGGCCAGTTTTCTAACCAAGGATCTGCATATCCATTGGCGGCTGGGGGAAGACTATTTCATGAGTCAGCTGATTGATGGTGACTTGGCCGCCAACAACGGCGGTTGGCAGTGGGCTGCCGGGACCGGTGCCGATGCGGCACCCTATTTTCGGGTGTTCAACCCGACCACCCAGGGGCAACGATTTGATCCGCAAGGGGAGTTTATCCGTACTTGGGTTCACGAGCTTGCGGATATTCCGCCGTCCCTGGTGCATCAACCTCATGAGTGGTTGCGTCGGCAGGGACGAACTGATTATCCGGCGCCCATGGTCGATCACGCTGTTGCCCGGGTAACAGCCATCGAGATGTTTCGCCAGTTGGAGAAATAGTTATGACCGAGCCGCTCAGCCGCTTTATCGCCCTGTACCAGCAGTTGAACTTGCAGCAACTGCATCGGTTGCCGGAGGTGTACGCCGATGAGGTGATCTTTATCGATCCGGCCCATCGCATCGAGGGGCTGGCGGCACTGGGCGACTACTTTGCCGCCTTGTATCAGCGTCTGGCCTACTGCCGTTTCGAGATTGTCAGTCAGCAGCAACAGGGAGAGCAGGCATGGCTCAGTTGGGTGATGACTTTCTCCCACCCACGGTTGGCGGCGGGTCAGCCGATCCGGGTGGAGGGGGCGACCCGGCTGGAGTTTGATGCCGAGGGCAAGGTGAGGGTGCATAGTGACTATTTCGATCTGGGTGCCATGCTCTATGAACAGTTGCCGCTGCTGGGGCCACTGGTGCGGCTTATCAAGGGGAGGTTGGGTTCATGAGTGGACGCGTGCTGATCACCGGAGCCACCTCGGGGCTCGGTCGACAACTGGCGCTGGATTACCGGCATGCCGGTTGGCAGGTGTGGGGCTGTGGCCGTGATGCGCAGCGGCTGGAACAATTGGCTAAAGCGGGGATCACCCCGCTGGCGTTCGATGGCCGGGACAGGGCCGCGCTGGCGCAGATAGCCGCCCAACTGCCGCCGCTGGATCTGCTGATCCTCAATGCCGGGACCTGCGAATATATGACGCTGGATGATGGCTTCGATGGCGAGCTGTTTGCCCGGGTCATCGAGACCAATCTGGTCGCCACCGGTCTGGCGCTGGCGGCCTTCTTGCCGCTGTTGGGCCGGGGGGCGCGGCTGGCGATTGTCAGCTCCTCCGTCAGTTGGTTGCCACTGCCAAGGGCTGAAGCCTATGGCGCCTCCAAGGCCGCTCTGGATTATCTGGCCGCAACCTTGCGCCTTGATCTGCAGCCCAAAGGGGTAGGCGTGACCCTGATCCGGCCCGGTTTTGTGCAGACGCCGCTGACGGCGAAGAATGATTTTCCCATGCCCTGTCTGGTGGCGGTCACCGAGGCCTCGCGCATCATCCGTGCCGGATTGGCCGCAGGTGATAACCAGATCCACTTTCCCCGCCGTTTTATCTGGCTGTTGCGCCTGCTGGGCGCCTTGCCGGTTGGTCTGTGGCTGCGCCTTGGCCGCTCGCTGTTGTCGAAAGGACGCTCGTTATGAAGAAAAAGATCGCCATCATAGGCTCCGGCATCTCGGGGCTCACCGCCGGTTTTCTGCTGCATCGCCTGCATGACATCACCCTGTTTGAGGCGGCTCCCGCGCTGGGTGGGCATACGGCGACAGTCGATGTGACTCAGGGGGGGCGCAACTATGCCGTGGATACCGGTTTTATCGTATTCAACGACCGCACCTACCCGAACTTTCTGAAACTACTGGCGCGGATTGGTGTGGCGAGTCAGCCCGCCGAGATGAGCTTTTCGGTCAAAAGCCCCGAAGGGCTGGAATACAACGGCCACAATCTCGACACCCTGTTTGCCCAGCGCAGTAACCTGCTGAGCCCGCGCTTTTACCGCTTTGTGGCCGAGATACTGCGTTTCAACCGACAGGCGCAGGCCTGGTTGGGCGAGCAAAAGTCAGCTGGGCAGACGCCAGCAGACAGCCCTGAGCCAACAGACAGCCATGAGCCAGCAGACAGCCCTGAGCCAACAAACAGCCTTGAGCTGACCCTGGGAGAGTTTCTGCAAGCGGGAGGCTTTAGTGACTATTTTGCCCGCCACTACATACTGCCCATGGGGGCGGCCATCTGGTCATCGACCCTGGCGGATATGCGCGCCTTTCCCCTCGGTTTTTTCCTGCGTTTTTTCCAGAATCACGGCCTGCTGGATGTGGCCAATCGCCCCCAGTGGTACGTGATACCGGGTGGCTCGCGGGAGTATCTGGGACCATTGACCTCAGGCTGGCAGCAGCAGATCCGGCTGGCGTGTCCGGTACAGGGCATCCGGCGTGTAGCCGATGGGGTGGTGATCCAGAGCCCTAGGGGAGAGGAGCACTTTGATGAGGTGATCCTCGCCTGCCATAGCGATCAAGCCTTGCGGTTGTTGCAAGATGCCAGTGCGCGGGAGCAGGCGATTCTGGGGGCCATGCCCTATCAGGCCAATGAGGTCTGGTTGCATACCGATGTGAACTGTCTGCCTGCCCGGCGCAAGGCCTGGGCCAGTTGGAACTACCAGCTCGATACCGATGAGCAAGCCCGTCCGCTGGTGAGCTACAACATGAATATATTGCAGGGGCTGGATTCACCCTCGCCCTTCTGCGTCAGCCTCAATCCTGCGGGCAAAGTAGATGAGAGCCAGGTGTTGCGCCGCTTCGTCTATGACCATCCGGTGTTTAATCTGGCGTCCATTCAGGCACAAAAAGCCAGAGCCGACATCTGCGGTCAGGACCATACCCATTTTTGCGGCACCTACTGGTACAACGGTTTTCATGAAGATGGGGTGCGCAGTGCTTTGGATGTGGCCGAACGTTTCGGGGCCAGCCTATGAACGCCGCCTCCTTTAGCACTCTCAGCCCTCTCAGTCCTCTCTGCCCCATCAGCGCCATCTGGCAAGGGTCGGTACGTCACCGCCGTTTCGCTCCCAGGGCCCATGCCTTCTCCTACAGCCTGTTTATGTTGGGGCTGGATCTGGACGAGGTCGAGACGCTTGGAGTGGGCCAGGGGCGCTGGTTCGGCGTCGAGCGGGCCGGGTTGCTCGCTTTTTACCGCCAGGATTATCTCAAGGGTAGTAGCGGCTCCCTCAAGCAGGCGGTATGGCAGAAGGTGGCGGAGCTGGGCGGGGAGGCCACCCCCGAGCAGCGGGTGTTGCTGCTCGGGAATGTGCGCTGTCTGGGTTTTTATTTCAGCCCGGTCAATTTCTACTTTTGCTATCAGCAAGGGAGCGCCCGTTATCTGCTGGCGGAGGTCTCGAACACCCCCTGGAACGAGCGCCACTACTACCTGCTGGATCTGACGGCGCTGGCGCCCCACGACAAGGATTTTCATGTCTCGCCCTTTATGGATCTGGCCATGCGCTACCACTGGCGCATTCGTCCGCCGGAGCAGGAAACATTGATCCATATCGAGAGTCATCCCCAATCTGGCGAGGCCAAGCTGTTTGATGCCACCCTGGCTCTACGCCGCGAGCCGCTATCACGTCAGGGGCTGATGCGCCTTTTGGTGCGCTGGCCCTGGATGACTCTCAAAGTGCTGCTGGGGATCTACTGGCAAGCGCTACGGCTTTTTATCAAACGAACCCCGATCTTTCGCCACCCGGATACTCACTAATGGAACTGGTGCAATCGACTCTTTCCGCCTCCTTGTTCGACAAGGCGGCCAAGCAACTGTTGCTCAAGCTGCTGGAGCGACTCACTGATGGTCAACTGCTGCTGCGTGAAGGCAGCGAGCACCACAGTTTCGGGGTGACCGGCACTGATCTGTACGCCGAGCTGGTGGTGCAGGATCCTGCCTTCTATCGCCGTCTGTTGCTGGGCGGCAGCATAGCCGCCGGGGAAACATGGGTGGAGGGGCTGTGGACCAGCCCGGATCCTGTGGCTCTGGTGCGGTTACTGGCGCGCAACCAGACCCTGCTCGATAGTCTGGAGCGGCGTCTGGGCTGGCTCAGCTTCCCGTTTAACAAGGCGCGGCACTGGCTCAACCGCAATACGCTGACCGGATCCCGCTCCAATATCGCCGCCCATTATGATCTGGGCAATACCCTCTATCAGGGGTTTCTCGACAGTCATATGCAGTATTCCAGCGGCATCTATCCGCACCCTGAGGCGAGTCTTGAGGAGGCGCAACAGGCCAAGCTGCGCACCATCTGCGAGCGGCTTGAGCTGGGGCCACAAGATCATCTGCTGGAGATCGGCACCGGTTGGGGGGGGCTGGCCATCTATGCCGCCCGCCACTACGGCTGCCGGGTAACCACTACCACCATATCCCAAGCCCAGCATGACTATGCCCGCGCCTGGATTGATAAAGAGGGGTTGCAGGATCGCATCACCCTGTTGCTGGAAGATTATCGGCATCTGCAGGGAACCTACGACAAACTGGTCTCTATCGAGATGATCGAGGCGGTAGGGCATGCTTTCTTGCCGGACTATTTCCGGCAACTATCCCGTTTGCTCACACCCGGTGGCCGCCTGTTGATCCAGGCCATCACCATCGCCGATCAGCGTCATGCCCAGTATCTGCGCAACGTCGATTTCATCCAGCGCTACATCTTCCCAGGTGGCTGCCTGCCGAGTGTTTCCCAGATGGCCACCCTGCTGGCGCGGGAGACCGACATGCAACTGGTGCGGCTGCATGATCATGGCCAGCACTATGCCCGTACCCTGGCCCACTGGTGCGAGCGCTTTCTGGCACTGGCGCCCGAGTTGCCGACGCTGGGCTATAGCCAGGATTTCATCCGGCTGTGGCACTTCTATTTTGCCTACTGCGAAGGCGGGTTCTGGGAGCGGGCCATCAGCCTGGTGCAACTGGAGGCCGCTAAGCCGGGGGCCGCTGGCTGGTCGGGTGATGTACCGGTCCGATCTGCTGGTAAGAGGTAACTGACATGTGGCCCTGGATGCAACTGCTGGGCTTCAACCTCTTCTGGTTTGTGGCCGTGGCCTGGCAGCACCCAGCCCCGCTGCTGGGGTTGCTGGCTCTGCACGGGTTGTTTTCACCTCAGCGCGGTAGGGATCTGCGACTGCTGCCCATCGCTCTGGCCGGCTGCCTGCTGGATACTCTGCTGTGGCAGTTGGGTCTGTTTGAATTTGCGGTCGGTTTCCCCCTCTGGCTGGCGCTGTTGTGGCTCGGCTTTGCTCTGACTCTGGCCCATGGTCTGCGCTGGCTGGTGGTTTTGCCCCGCTGGCAGCAAACACTGATCGGAGGATTCGGTGGCGCCTCCTCCTATCTGGCTGGTGCCGCCATGGGCGCCGTGCACTTGCCCTGGGGGCTCGGGATCAGTGGCAGCGTGCTGGCGGTGATCTGGGCGGTCTGGTTACCCGTACTGCTATGGACTATGGGCAAGCTGAATGCTGGTATTCCCGCAGCCACAGGCGTTAGCACAGGAGAGATGCAACCATGACGCAAACAGGCTCAGATCTTGGTTTATGGCGCAGTATCCGCCTGCTACTGGTGTGGTTGGTCATCACGTTGGCGTCCCCCGTACTAGCCTCGTCGGCGCCCTGGCAGCAGTTGCGTCCCGTCGGCCAGGGGGAGATGAGCTGGCTCTGGTTCAAGCTCTATGACGCGACTTTTTACAGCCACAGTGGCCGCTACCAACCGGGTGACTACCCCCAGGCTTTGACGCTCACCTACGCCCGAGCCATAGCGCGTCAGGATCTACTGAGCGCGACCGCTGATGAGTGGCAACGGCTTAAGTTGGGCAGTGAAGCCCAGCGTCAACAGTGGCTGCAACAACTGGCTGGTTTCTGGCCGGATGTAGCGGCCGGTGATCGGCTCACTTTCTATATCGACGCCGAGGGCAAGGGCCATTTCTGGTGGCAGGATAAACCCCTCGGCACCCTGGCAGACCCGCAATTTAGCGCTGCCTTTTTGGCAATCTGGTTGGCGGATAACAGCCGCGACCCGGCGCTGACCCGCCGCCTGCGCGGCCAATCCTGATCCTGGAGCTCGGTATGACTCTTCATCGTGTGTGTCGTTGGCTGATCTTGCTGCCATTTCTACTGCTGGCGGGTTGTGGCGCGAGTCTGGAGACGTATCGGGATCAGGGACCAGCCTGGGATCTGGCGCAGTTCTTCAATGGTAAGCTGGTGGCCCATGGCCTGGTGACCAACCGGAGCGGCGAGGTCACCAGCCGCTTTCGGGTGGAGATGGTCGGCCATTGGCAAGATGGCAAAGGGGAGTTGTTCGAGCAGTTCTACTTCGATGATGGTCGGCAGCAAACTCGCACCTGGCATCTGAGCCGTGGCGCCGATGGTCACTGGCGTGGTACGGCGTCCGATGTGGTCGGTGAGGCGGTCGGCAAGAGCGAAGGCTTCGCCCTCAATTGGCGTTACCAGCTCGATCTGGTGTTACCGGAAGGGGATGTGGTGCGCGTGAGCTTCGATGACTGGATGTATCTGCTCGATGCCGATCGCCTGATCAACCGCGCCGAAATCAGTAAATTCGGCATCTCGCTGGGCGAGGTGATCCTCTATATCGAACGCCAGCCCTAGATGATAGGGCCCCCTGCAGCGTTGGCGGACATCTTCATCTTTTTGCTTATGTGGTCAGCTGCCGCTTTTCTGGTCGTTATCGCTGCCAACGTCAGATGGCTTGGTTTCTATATCTAATTTATGTATATAGATTACAGTTTTAATCGGTTCATCGGGGTAGGGCACCGCGTTAAGGTGCTTGGGAATCCAGTGGCCGACGCGGTGCGCTGCTTATACTGGGTCTTGGCAGGCGGTTGTTATGACTCCTGACCGGTACCCCAAGAACACAAGAACACAAGAACAGAATACAAACTAGGACGAGGTCAGCGATGAAATTTACCAAATCAGTAGTAGTGATGGCGGTTCTGCAATTGGCACTGGCAACCGGGGCTTATGCCCAATCCAGTCTGGAGACCATCAAGTCAGCCGGTGTGATCAAGATTGGTACCGAAGGCACCTATGCGCCGTTCACCTTCCACGACGCCAGCGGCAAGCTGGTGGGCTTTGATGTGGAGATCGGTGAGGCTATTGCCAGCAAGCTGGGTGTGAAGGCCGAGTTTGTGGAAGGCAAGTGGGATGGTCTGATCGCCGGTATCGATGCCAAGCGTTATGACCTGGTGATCAATCAGGTCTCCATCACTCCGGAACGCCAGGCCAAGTATGATTTCTCCGCCCCCTATATCACCTCTAAGGCGGTGCTGCTGGTGAAGAATGACAGCACCATCGACAGTTTCGCCGCCCTCAAGGACAAGAAGGCGGCCCAGTCGCTGAGCAGTAACTTTGGCAAGCTGGCGCAAAGTGCCGGAGCCGAGCTGGTCCCCACCGAAGGCTTTAACCAGTCGGTCGAGCTGGTGCTGTCCGGTCGTGCCGATGCCACCATCAATGACAGCATCTCCTTCCTGGACTTCAAAAAACATAAGCCGGATGCACCCTTGAAGATTGCAGCCAGCCAGGAAAATGCGGATCATGCCGGTGTTCTGCTGGCCAAGGGTCAACCGGAGTTGCTGGATGCCATCAATAAGGCACTGGCTACTGCACAAACCGATGGTACCTATCTGCAGATCTCACAAAAATATTTCGGGGCGGATGTTTCCAAATAATACATCCACCGTCTTGTCCACTCGTTAGGAGGGAGCTGTAACGTGCCTGCCTGGTTACAGTTGATGATTGATTCTTTCTGGCCCCTGCTTCGTGCGGGGCTTCTTTTTACCGTGCCGCTGACCCTGATCACCTTTGTCGGTGGTATAGCGCTCGGCTTTTTGCTGGCGTTGGGGCGTCTGTATGGCCCTAAACCGCTGGTGGCGCTGGTACGGTTTTATGTTTGGCTCATTCGTGGTACGCCCTTGCTGGTGCAGCTGTTCCTGATTTTTTACGGCTTGCCCAGCGCCGGAATCACCCTGGATGCCTTTACCGCGGCTGTGATTGGTTTCACCCTGAACGTCGGGGCTTATACCTCCGAGGTGATCCGCGCCACGCTGGATGCGGTGCCCAAGGGACAGTGGGAAGCGTCCTACTCCATCGGCATGAACTGGTTCCAGGCGATGCGTCGCATCGTGCTGCCGCAAGCGGCGCGGATTGCGGTGCCACCGCTGTCGAATACCTTTATCTCTCTGGTCAAGGATACCTCGCTGGCGGCGGCCGTGACCGTGCCCGAGTTGTTTCAGGCGGCGCAGCGGATTGCGGCGGCGACCTACGAGCCGTTGATCCTGTATATCGAAACCGCAGTGATCTACTTGCTGTTCAGCTCTGTGCTGTCGGCACTGCAGAATAAACTGGAGGCCCGTTTGACCCGGCATAACCAGCAGAGTGGGGAGTCATCATGATCCGTCTGGCACAGATTGAAAAACGCTTTGGCCAGCAGGTGGTGCTCAAGGGCATCGATCTGACGATTGATGAGGGCAGCGTCACCGCGCTGATTGGTCCATCCGGCAGTGGCAAGAGTACCTTGCTGCGCTGCGTCAATCTGCTGGAGATCCCCCAGGCGGGCACCTTGCAACTGGGGACGGCGCAGATCGATTTTGATCGCCACCATACGCCGAGTCGGCAGCAGATCCAGGCCATCCGCCAGCAGACCGGCATGGTGTTCCAGAACTTCCAGCTGTTTCCTCACCTGTCGGTGCTGGCCAACGTGATGGAAGGTCTGGTGACGGTGCTGGGCTGGGATCCGGCTCGTGCCAAGCAGCGGGCTGGCGAGTTGCTGGAAAAGGTCGGCATGAGTCATAAGGCGGATGTCTATCCTGGTACTCTGTCTGGCGGCCAACAGCAGCGGGTGGCCATTGCCCGGGCCCTGGCACCGGCACCCAAGGTATTGTTGTGCGACGAGCCGACCTCGGCACTGGATCCGGAGCTGGCGCTGGAGGTAGTGGCGGTGCTCAAGCAGTTGGCGACCGAGGGCACCACCATGTTGATGGCGACCCATGACTTGCGTCTGGCGGCCAATATCGCCCGCCATGTGGTGTTTCTGGAAGCCGGGCAAATCGTCGAGAGCGGCAGTTCGCAGGCGATCTTTACCCAGCCCCAGCAACCTCGTACTCTGGCATTTATCTCCACCCTGACCCACAAGGCCCCGGATAACTGGGAAATTTGAGGGCTGGGGTGAACACCGCAGGCAGCAAGGGTAATGCCAACCAGTTAGCGAAGGCGAGATAGCCGGTTGAGCCAACCGTTGGCGGCAGGGATGCCGCCATCGAGCCCCCAGGGAAGGGTTTATGGCGAGTTGGCGAGAAAGGATGTCTCGCCTGAACCTCTTCACTGACCCGCTTTACGATCCATTCGCGCCTTTTTTGTTCGAACCGGCCCGAATGATCCTCTCCCTCTGGCCTTCGAATGGGCCATTTTTAGCCAAGCTGAATGGCAGTTGAATCGAATGCAAATACCGATTTACCCGCCAAATCGCTGTGCTAGATTCCTCGTCATCAGCCACCTATCAGGCTGATTACCACAGGGAGTCTGCCATCATGGCAATAGATAAATTTCGTTCTGCGTGTTGTGTTGTTGCCTGTCTGCTGGTTGCTCCGAGCTATGCCGGAGAGGATTTGAATACCGCCTTGAGCGGCGCTGTGGCCGGGGTCGCTGGCACCATCATCGGTGAACAGGTGGCCGGTGAGAACGGTGCCCTGGCGGGCGCGGCGATCGGCGGTGCGCTGGGTGGTGCCGCAACGGCCAAACGGGGCAACAAGAATGAAGCGGCCTTGGGTGGTGCGGTCGGTGCCTTGAGTGGTGCCGCCATCGGCAATCAGGTCGGTGGTAGCAATGGCAAGCTGATCGGTGCCGGCATCGGCGGGGCGGCGGGTGCTTCGGTGGGGGCCAATAACGGGGATCGCCAGTCGAGCAACAGCGGCTCCTCCCATCGCTATGATCGCGATGATTACCGACCCAGTCATTGGGATAACCGCCATCACCATGGCAAACCCAGCCACTGGGATAATCGCCGCTACTATGACCGCGGCCATGGGGGGCATCATAAACCAGGCCCTTACTACCATGGCTATGACAAGAAACATTCCCACCGCCGTCACTAATACAGATTCAACCGGGAACTAGCTCTGCAGCACAATAGGTCTTGATGATTTGGCGCCGCTAAGGCGCCATTTTTATGCCCGGCCGTCGCGCCTCGTAGGGTGTATGGCCCGAGCTCTGGCATCTTGTGCCTGAGTCAGCAAGCTTTGCCGTTGTCTATGCTACGGACGCAATACCGGTTGGTACATGCTGCATATTGATGACAACACCCTGCTGCTTATCGGCGGCAGTGGCAAATCGTCTTAACTATTTAATTGATAAATAACGAGATTACCTGCTGGTATGAAAGCTGCTGCGCTATGGTCTGATCCCAACCACAGCAGGAGCTTGTGATGCCAACACCGTGTTATATCAGTATTCAAGGCAAGACCCAGGGCCATATCACCGCCGGAGCCTTTACCTCGGACTCTGTCGGCAACATCTACGTGCAGGGGCATGAAGATGAGATGCTGGTGCAGGAGTTTGATCATGTGGTCACAGTGCCAACGGATCCCCAATCCGGGCAACCTTCCGGCCAGCGTGCCCATAAACCCTTCCGTTTTACCGTGGCGCTGAACAAGGCGGTGCCCTTGATGTATAACGCGCTGGCATCCGGAGAGATGCTGCCCAAGGTGACGCTCAAGTGGTTTCGCACCTCGGTCGAAGGGCGTCAGGAGCACTTTTTCAGCACCTTGCTGACCGATGCCACCATAGTCGAGATCGATTGTCAGATGCCCCATTGCCAGGATCTCAACAAGTCCGACTACACCCAGCTGATCCGGGTGGCGCTGGCGTACCGCAAGATTGATTGGGAGCATACGGTCGCGGGCACCTCGGGCGCCGATGATTGGCGGGCACCCCTCGAGAGCTGATTCCACAGAGTCTATCCGGAGGTCGGTTACGAGTAGGCTGACCTCTGGATACTTTGCTGCCTAACACCACTTTTATCATCAGGAGGCGCAGTTATGTGTCCCGCCATCGCAACCGTCGGCGATCTGGGCTCTGCCCATGGTGGCTTTCCAGCAACACCCATTGTGAGCGGAAGTGCCGATGTCCTGGTTCAGGGGCGCGCCGAGGCCCGTCAGAGCGACGGTTTATTAGCTCATGCCAAGCCGAAAAAAGGCAGCCATGGTCGGCAGATTGCCGGTGGTGAGCCCTCGGTGCTGGTGAATGGTCGCCCGGTGGCTATTTCAGGTTGCGCCATCAGTTGCGGCGGTGTGGTGATCGCCAGTCACTCCGTGGTAGCTGGTCTATGACCGTACTCAGTGGTCTGCAATTTACCCTGACACTCGGCACCCTGCCGGATGCTGGCTTGGTGGTGGTGAGTTTTACCGGGCAGGAGGCGCTCTCCGAGCCGTTTGCACTGCAGCTGGAGTGCGCGAGCCTTGATGCCGAACTGCCGTTACCCGAATTGCTGAACAGTCAGGGTACCCTGACCATCTGGCAGGATGGCATGGTGGTGCGGCGTCTAACCGGCATTGTTGCGGCGGCAACTCAGGGCGCACGCGGCGTGCGCCGCACCCGCTATCGCCTGCAACTGCGCTCGCCGTTATGGCGTTTGCAACTGCGCCACAATAGCCGGATTTTTCAAGGGCAAACACCTCAGGCCATCATGCGCCAACTGCTGCAGGAACATGGTATTACTGCGGTTGATTTTGTGCTGCGCGGTGCCCATCCACCCCGGGATTATTGCGTGCAGTATCGTGAAACCGATCTGGCCTTCTTGCAGCGCCTGGCGGCAGAAGAGGGGATCTTCTACTTCGAGGAGATGACGGAGCGCCACTCCCGCCTGTGCTTTGCCGACGAGGTGACCGCGCTCGCACAAGGTGAAGCGCTTATCTTCAACCCGCAGCCCCATCTCGATGGGTTGGGATGGCGCGTGCAACGCTTCGAGTGGCAACATCAGTTGGGATCGACCGGCGTGATATTGCAGGATCACAGCTTCTTGCAACCCGATTATGCGCTGGCACATAGCCAGGGTATCCGGGGCGGCCATGAGGTGGGTCTGGGTAGCGATGAACATCTAGGGGCGTTTCAACATTACGATTTTCCCGGGCGTTTCAAGCAGGATCCGCAAGGCAAGGCGTTGGTGCGCTATCGGCTGGACGCGCTGCGCCAGGAGGTTTCCTGTGCCGAAGGGCGCAGCAATGCCCCGCCGTTGCAGTTGGGACGGCGTTGGTCGCTGCGCGGCCAGGGTGGCGCCGATGAGTGTGATTGGCAAGCCATCCGCATCTGCCATGTCGGCCAGCAGCCCCAGGCGCTGGAAGAGGAGGGGGGGTAGCGGGGCAACTCGCTATCACAATGAATTTCAGGCCATACCGGCCACCTCGTGCTGGCGTCCCGTGCCGAATGTGAAACCTAAGGTCGATGGACCTCAGGTAGCCCGGGTGGTGGGGCCCGAGGGCGAGGAGATCTACTGTGATGCCCATGGTCGTATCAAGTTGCAGTTTCCTTGGGATCGGGATGGCCAGAGCAATGAGCAAAGCTCCTGCTGGGTTCGGGTCTCTCAAGGCTGGGCGGGCGGTCATTACGGCACCATGGCCTTGCCCCGGGTGGGCCATGAGGTGATCGTCAGCTTCCTGGAGGGGGATCCGGATCAGCCGATTGTCACCGGCCGCACCTACCATGCCACCCAGGTGCCACCCTATTCGCTTCCGGAGCACAAGAGCCGGACCCTGATCCGCACGAATAGCTACCAGGGGGATGGCTTCAACGAGGTACGCTTTGAAGATCAGGCGGGTAAAGAAGAGATCTATCTCCATGGCCAGCAGGATCTGGCGGTGCATGTACGCCGCAACGTGCGTTGGCAGATCCACAACGAGGAGCATGCCAGCATTCGCGGCCAACGGCTGACCCGGATCGGCAAAAATGAACACCTGCTGGTGGAAGGCGAACGACGGCAGCAGATAGATGGCGAGGATGGCCTGGCGGTGCACAGATCCCGGCGTCTACAGCTCGGGGAGGACTATCTGCTCAGCGCGGGGCGTGAGGTCCATCTCAAGGCCGGACAACAGCTGGTGCTGGATGCGGGCAGCCAGCTGACTCTCAAAGCCGGCGGCAGTTTTATCACGCTTGATGCCAGTGGCATTACCCTGGTGGGGCCCTGCATTCGCCTGAATTCGGGCGGCGCTGCGGGCACAGGGACTGCGTTGACACTCCAGGCGCCGGAGTTGCCTGCTGGCGTCGGCGCTCCGGCCTATACGCCGCCACCCGTTGTGCACGCCGCTACTAGCCACAGTTCAGAGCAGGATAAGCCCCAAGCGGGCCATTATCGCTTCTCGGAGTAGGCCCGGGGGCTCACGAGCCGATGTTCCGCCGCTAACCCTAGAGTTTGAACTGCAACAGAGTTTGATCGCCCCAATCACGATGCTGCTGGCAATTTGCTCCGCGTTGAGGATGATGCGCCCTATTTGCTGCGTGACTCAGGAGTGGACGGATATGATTCGGCGAAGGATGGCCATCGGCGTGGTTGGGGCTCTGGTCGTGATGCTGGTGGCGTCGTTTGTTCTTCTGCGGGGCAACTCGCAACCAGAACGTCCGCTGCTGATCTGGACCGGACGCGGAGTCAGTGAGCTGACTGCCTTTGGCCATGGCTTTACCGCCCGCACCGGACGCGCGGTACAGATTGAGAGCCCGGCTAATTTCGTCGAAAAATTCGAGATCCTGGCCCAGCAAGGGCAGGGGCCCGATATCATCATCTGGGCTCATGATCGGTTTGGGGCCTGGCAGCAAGCCGGTCTGTTACTGCCGCTACACCCAAGCGCGGATCTGCAACAACACTGTCTCGCCCAAGCCATGGCGCCCTTGCAACGGGCGGATTCCAGCTTACTGGGATACCCGCTGCAACTAGAATCTCTTGTGCTGTTCTGGAATCGTCAGTTGCTGGCGGCTGCGCCCACCGATGTCAGCCAGTTTCCGCAGCTGGCAAAGGGCTTGGACAAGGATGTGGACAAGGATGTGGATCTAGTCGGTTGGGATTTCAGCTCGCCCTATCACAGCTGGCCTTTTGTGACGGCCGGTGTTGTCCAGGCCTTGCACGTCGATGCGGCAGGTCAATTACGCATGCAGGTGCAAACAGCGCAGACGGCTCTCAACCTGCAAGAGATGAAACACTGGGTGGATGCCGGTTGGTCGCCCAAAGGCTTGAGCTACGAGCTGGCACTGGATCGCTTCAGTCAGAACAAACTGGCGCTGATGGTGGGTGGGCCCTGGGATGCCAGTCGATTGCAGCAAAGTGGAGTTGACTACGGGGTCGCCGCCTTGCCTGCCATGCAGGGGCGGCCGGTGCAGCCTTTTTACGGGGTGATGGCGGCCGGGATCAGCGCCCAATCGACGGAGCCCATGCTGGCACAGGAGTTTCTGCAGCAGGATCTGCTGACGCCTGCGGGCATGGCGCGTTACCAGTCGGGGGCGGATAGCGGCATAGTGGCTTGCTATGGCGACCATTCCGCGAATCCGATGCACGGGGCCATTTTGCAGAGTGTCCGCCAGGGCGTGGCCATGCCCGGACATCCGGCGATGCCATTGTTCTGGAACAGTGTCACCTCGGCGCTGAATAACATTTTTTCCGAGCGCCAGACTCCGCAGCAAGCTCTGCTCGAAGCTCAAAGGCGGGTGAATACGCCGTAAACCGGAGCAGGGCAGGGATTATCGTCCTGCAAGCGGGAAAATTGGGCTATCGGATTCGACAAACCGCAACTTTTATGACATACATGCGCCAGAAAAATTGAGTGACCAGCGATTGGGTAGTCCAGCCCCATCGCGTGTAGACGAGGAGTCGTAATGGAGACGTTTAATCTGGAAGGCCATCCCCATGTGGAGTTGTGTGATCTGCTGAAGCTGCAGGGGTGGAGTGAGAGCGGTGCGGCCGCCAAGTCCGCTATCGCCGAAGGCCTGGTACTGGTGGATGGCAATATTGAAACCCGCAAGCGCTGCAAGATCCTGGCAGGCCAGGTGGTATCTTTTACCGGGCAAGAAGTCACAGTTCTGGCTTGAGTCGCGAGTAATACCATCGAAAAACACCGGACGCTGCCGCAAGGAGAGCCCCGGTGTTTTTATTGCCTTGTTTTTGACACCCGGCTGTAGGGTGTTACCTAAGTTCCGGAGACCCTCATGTTGCCCTCTGCTCCCGCCGCTACCCCTATATCGACAGGCCGCCTTATTTTGGCACCGATGGATGGCGTATTGGATCCCTTGATGCGGGGCTTGCTGAGCCAGATCAATCCTTATGATCTCTGTGTGACCGAATTTGTTCGGGTCGTCGATATGCTGTTGCCCAAGCGGACCTTCTATAAGTTAGCGCCAGAATTATTGCAGGGTGGCAAGACCGCCTCGGGAACGCCGGTGCGGGTGCAACTGCTGGGGCAATCGCCGGAATGGCTGGCGGAGAATGCCGTGCGCGCCATCGAGCTGGGTTCGCCCGGGGTGGATCTCAACTTTGGCTGTCCGGCTAAGCAGGTGAATCAGTCCAAAGGCGGCGCCGTCTTGCTCAAGGAGCCGGATCTGATGTATCGAATCATCACGACCGTCCGTCAGGCGGTACCCGACCATCTGCCGGTCACCGCCAAGATCCGTCTGGGTTGGGACAATCCGGCGGATTGTCTGACCATTGCCGATGCGGCTGCGGCCGCGGGTGCCACAGAGTTGGCGGTGCATGCCCGCACCAAAGAAGATGGCTATCGCAGCGAAGCCATCAAATGGGAGTGGATTGCCCGTATTCGGGAGCGCCTGGCGATCCCGGTGATTGCCAATGGCGAGATCTGGAATCATGCCGATGGGGTGCGGTGTCGGACTGTGACCGGCTGTCAGGATTTGATGGTGGGACGCGGCGCCCTGAATGTGCCCAATCTCGGTGCTGTGGTGCAACACCAGGCGGCGGTCATGCCCTGGTCCGAAGTGTTGCAGCTACTGATGCATTATGGGGAGCTGGAAGTGCAGGGCGACAAGAGTGTCTACTTCCCGAGCCGGATCAAACAATGGTTCCGCTACCTGCGCCAGCAATATGAGCAGGCACAACCGCTGTTTGGGGAATTGCGCTCTTGTACTGAGCCGGTACTTATCATGGCCTTGTTGCAGCGGGAAATAGCAAAACTTCAGGGGTGAGTTACCCGTTCTCGCTCCGTGTGTTCCATTCTGTAGCCATGTACTAGGCGACTGAGCGGACTTTGGTTCACAATCAGAGTCCTGTGCAGTGGTAGTGCCTGAGGTTCGGCATCTGGAGTACTCATGCTGGCGTTGATCATCGGTCTGTCGGTTACGTTTCTGGTCGGTTATTACATCGTCAAGGGCTATGCAGCCAGCGGTGTTTTGCTGGTGGGTGGGGTGGTGTTGCTGAGTGTCAGCGCGGCGCTTGGATACCGGATCCTGCCGGTGGAGGTGCCCAGTACCGGTAATCCGCTCTCTGATGTGATTGATTTTGTGCGTTATATGCTGGTCGATCGCACCGCCGGGCTGGGTCTGATGATCATGTTGCTGTGTGGCTTCTCTGCCTATATGAATCATCTGGGCGCGCATGGCGCCCTGGTCAAATTACTCAGCAAGCCGCTGCATGCCTTCACTCCCCTTACTTGCTGATGGTGGTGGCCTATTTTGTCGCCTGCGCCATGTCGCTGGCGGTGAGCTCGGCGGTCGGGTTGGGCATTCTCCTGATGGCGACCCTGTTTCCGCTGATGGTCAACCTGGGCATCTCCCGGGCAGCGGCCACCGCGATCTGCGCCTCTCCGGCGGCCATCATGCTGGCGCCCACCTCGGGGGATGTGATCATCGCCGCCGAGACCGCCGGTATGGAGCTATTGCCCTTTGCTTTTGGGCTCTCCTTGCCGATCTCCCTGAGTGCCATGGCGGGTATGGGCGTGACCCATTTTTTCTGGCAGCGCTGGCTGGATGAATGGGAGGGCGTCCGGCATGAGCCGCTCGATGTCAGCCATCAGCAACACATGGGTCCCGATGGGTACGCCATACTGCCGTTCTTGCCGCTGGTCGGGGTCTTTGTGTTCAATGGTGACTACGGCATCCAGTTCGACATCAATGCCATCGTGATTTTTTCACTGCTGCTGGCGGCGAGCTGTGAATTTCTGCGCAAACGGGATGCCAAAAAGTTGTTCGATGGCCTGAACGTGGCATATCGCGGTATGGCCGAGGCGTTTACCAGCGTGGTGATCCTGCTGGTGGCGGCGGGGGTCTTTGCCCAGGGACTGATGAGTGTCGGCTTTATCGAACAACTGTTGCAACTGGGCCAGGAGAATCAGTGGAGTGCGCTCTGTGTCATGCTGCTGCTGGTGCTGATCACTCTGCTGGCCGCTGTGACCACGGGCTCGGGGAATGCCCCCTTCTATGCCTTTATCGAGCTGATCCCCAAATTGGCCGTGAGTCTGGGGATCCCGCCTGCGTACCTGGTGATCCCCATGCTGCAGGCGTCCAATCTGGGACGAACCCTATCGCCGATCTCCGGGGTGGTGGTGGCCACGGCTGGTATGGGCCATGTTTCGCCGCTGGAGGTGGTCAAGCGAACCTCACTGCCGGTTGCCGTGGCATTGGTCATCGTTATTGTGCTGACCCACTGGCTGGTGCCTGGCTCGCTCTAGAATTGACCGTTTGTCAATGCTGACCTGCCGCGGAAAGGGTCAGTGCTCTGGTCTCCAGCCCATGGCTATTGCATGATCCGGCTCCTGATTAGTTCTGGAGTTCGCCATGGCGTACCTGTCGTTTGTCACCCTGTTATGGGCTTTTTCGTTTAGTTTCATCGGTGTCTATCTGGCCGGGCAGGTGGATGCCTATTTCATGGTGCTGACCCGTACCGCACTGGCGCTGCTGGTCTTTCTGCCCTTCTTGCGGCTGCGTCAACTCAAGCCCCGACTGGCCTTGGGGCTTATGGCCATAGGTGCAGTCCAGTTGGGGTTCATGTATCTCTTCTACTACCACTCTTTTTTGTTGCTGACGGTGCCCGAGGTGCTGATCTTCACCATCTTCACCCCGCTATACGTCACCTTGTTCCATGATCTGTTCAGCGCTCGCTTCCATCGTCGTTATTTGCTGACGGCGGGGCTGGCGGTCCTGGGGGCGGCCGTGATCCGTTTTGACCATCTGACGTCGGATTTCCTAACCGGTTTTCTGGTGGTGCAGGGCGCTAACCTCTGTTTTGCCGCCGGTCAGGTCGGTTATAAACGACTGCTGGCCCAGCAGACGGCAGAGCTGCCCCAGCACCAGATCTTTGCCTGCTTCTTTCTGGGGGCGGCCCTGGTCGCTCTGGTGGCCTGGCTACTGCTGGGCACCCCACGCTATCCAACCAGTTCGCTGCAGTGGGGGCTGCTGCTCTGGCTGGGAGCTGGCGCTTCCGGTCTGGGTTACTTCCTGTGGAATAAGGGGGCGACACGGGTGAATGCCGGGGTACTGGCCATCATGAACAATGCGTTGATCCCGGCCGGCTTGCTGGTCAATCTATTGATCTGGAATCAATCGGCCGATCTGTTGCGTTTGAGTATTGGCGGTGGTCTGATCCTGGGGTCCTTGCTTCTCAACGAGCAGCATAGCCAGCGCACGTAACGGGCCGGTTCGGGCTGGCCAGCCCAGCGACATTGGCCAGGAGGCCGTCATGACCATTCAGGAGTTTGCGACCCTCACCGGATTGACGGTACACACCCTGCGTTATTACGAGCAGATTGGCCTGCTGGACCAAATCCAGCGGGCCCCATCCGGACACCGCATCTACCAGCAACAAGATCTGCTGTGGGTCGCCTTTATCAAGAAGCTCAAGGCGACGGGTATGCCGCTGCGGGAGATCCAGCACTATGCGCAATTACGCAAGCTAGGCAACACCACGCTGGAGGCGCGTCACCAGTTGCTGGAGCGACATGCCGATGCCTTGCAGCAACAGTTGGCCGAGCAGCAGGCTCATCTGGCGGCATTGCAGGAGAAAATTGCCTTTTATCAACAGGAGCTGGCAAAACAGCGCTTGATCTAGAGTGCACTCGAAGTTGTAGCCTCATGGTTTTACAACCCGAGGAGAGTGAACCCATGAGCAATACACGTTTTGAAGCCGGTTTGCGCCGTTTGAATGAAATTGACGGAGAGGCTGGAGCCAAGGTGATCGCGGCCCTGGAGTCTATTGCGCCGGATCTGGCGCGCTACACCATCGAGTTCCCATTTGGTGATATCTACCAGCGGCCGGGTCTGGATCTGAAGAGCCGGGAGCTGGCTACTGTGGCCGCCTTGACGGCCTTGGGTCATGCGCAACCGCAACTGGCGGTGCATCTGCATGGTGCCTTGAATGTGGGCTGTACGCCGCTGGAGGTTACCGAGGTGATTTTGCAGATGGCGGTCTATGCCGGTTTTCCGGCAGCCATTAACGGCATGTTGACGGCGAAAGCGGTGTTTATCGAGCGGGGGCTGATCCCGGCGTAATCCCAGATCTACGCACTCAGATGTGGCCTATCGAAAGGCTCTGTCCCAGTTACCTGTTGGGAATAAAGAGGGATGGCGTCTGGACGAAAAGCAGACCGTTGGCGGCACGGATGCCGCCACCGAGCCAACATGGATGTTTTTACGGCGTGTCTGTGTTCGTCCGGACTCCTGAACGCCAGCCTGATACTGGGTTTTGATTCGAGCAACGCATAACTGGGACAGCGCCTATCGAAAGGGTGGCTTAAATATCATCAATAAAAAGGAGGCATCACTGCCTCCTTCTTCATGTCGTTGACTGCGGTGCAGTCTTAGAACAGCTTGTCGCTCAACAGGAACATCTCTTCGTCGAATGGACGCTTCATGTTCTCGATGCAATCGACGATGTCGTGATGCACCAGCTTGTTCTCTTGCAGACCGATGCAACGACCGCCAACACCCTCGAGCAACAGCTCAACCGCGTACGCGCCCATGCGGCTGGCCATGATACGGTCACGAGCTGTCGGGCTACCGCCACGCTGGATGTGGCCGAGAATGGTGGCGCGGGTTTCGAGGCCGGTGTGGGCTTCGATTTCCTTGGCCAGGGCATTCACGTCGGTGACATGCTCACAGATGGTGATCATGGCGTGACGCTTGCCCTTGGCGATACCATCGTCGATCTGGGCCAGCAGTTCGTTCTTGTCGAAGCCTTTTTCCGGCACGATCACGAACTCTGCACCGCCGGCTACGGCGGCCGACATGGCCAAATCACCACAGTGGCGACCCATGACTTCCACAATCGAGATCCGCTTGTGAGAAGTAGAGGTGTCACGCAGACGGTCAATCGCTTCCATCACCACGTTCAGTGCGGTGTCGAAACCGATAGTAAATTCGGTACCGGCGATATCGTTATCGATGGTGCCTGGCAGGCCGATGCAGGGATATCCCATCTCGGTCAGCTTCTTGGCGCCCATATAGGAGCCGTCACCACCCACCACGACCAGCGCATCGATACCGTGCTTCTTCAGGTTTTCGATGGCTTCACGGCGGACCGATTCTTCTTTGAATGCCGGGAAACGTGC
The DNA here is from genome assembly GCF_054780855.1 of Pseudaeromonas pectinilytica. NCBI lineage: Bacteria > Pseudomonadati > Pseudomonadota > Gammaproteobacteria > Aeromonadales > Aeromonadaceae > Pseudaeromonas > Pseudaeromonas pectinilytica. The sequence continues at coordinate 80,469 of NZ_BAAGVN010000362.1, read as the reverse complement.
CGAGCCCAAAAAGGTGCCGCCGCGATTGATCACGTCGGAAACGCTATGGCGCTCCAGTTTGGTAATGCGATCCTGATGCAGGCCCAGGTAACCGTCACGGATACCGTACACCTCCAGACCGGCTGCCAGACCGGCACGAACCACAGCACGAATAGCTGCGTTCATACCTGGTGAGTCACCGCCGCTGGTCAGAACACCAATTTTCTTGATCATAGTGTGCCTCTATAAGTCGAAGTTTCTTGTACAAACTGGTGGGGCTGGCTGGCCCCGGCGTCTCGCGATGAACCCATGGGCTGCCGAGTCAGAGCTGGCAGTAGCGGTACTTTCACACATCCCCTCCGTCACAGAGGGAAAGTACCCGACAGGGCTATGCGGACACTATGAGGGCGTCTGATGACGCCCTCATGATGTTTTATTGCTTGGCGCCAGCGATGATCTGGGCAAAGTCTTCTGGCTTCAGGGACGCACCGCCTACCAGGCCGCCGTCGATGTCGGCTTGACCGAACAGCTCAGCAGCAGTCGCGCCAGTCACGGAACCACCGTACAGGATCTGTACTTTGGCGGCGACGTCAGCGCTGAAACCGGCCAGATAAGCACGGATGTGAGCATGGACGGATTGTGCAATTTCCGGAGTAGCAGTCTTGCCAGTACCGATAGCCCATACCGGCTCGTAAGCGATGACGGCGTTGGCGAAAGAGTCGATGCCGGAATGGTCGATCACAGCCTTCAGCTGGGTTTCAACCACAGCTTTGGTTTCGTTGGCTTCGAACTGCGCCAGAGTTTCACCGATGCACAGCACAGGTACCAGACCGTTCTGTTGAATGGCTTCGTACTTGGCAGCAACAACAGCGTCAGTTTCTGCGTGCAGGGTGCGACGTTCGCTGTGGCCAACCAGAGCGTACTTGCAACCAAATTCTTTCAGCATGACCGGAGAATTTTCACCGGTGAATGCGCCAGCAGTGTGTACGTCGGCGTTTTGCGCACCGTACTGAATGCGGGTGCCTTCAGTCAGCTTTTCAACCAGGCCCAGGAAGATAACTGGCGGGCAGACGGCAACTTCAACGCCTTCAGCTTTGGCAGCCGGTTCAACCAGTGCCTTGACCAGGGCTTCAACAGATGCTTTGGTGCCGTTCAACTTCCAGTTACCCATTACCAATGGTTGTCTCATTCTTTCATCCTCCAGATGGTGATTTGCTGCGGGGCATTATATGAGGTGAACTCGGCCCCGAATAGTCAGCGCTTGGTCACGCAGGCTAATATTTTACCCTAATTACTGATCCATATCAGTTTTTGGGTTGGACATCGCTCATTCTTTCGACTGGTTTCGCAATTGATGCCAAATGGCGCCTATCCATTCATGCAATGCGGTTTCCGAATACATCAGATACCGACCCTCCGGCAGGTAGCCATAGGAGGGGATGGGACGTTGGGGGTGCCGCCCCATATAATCGGTCGGCGCGGGTATCACCTGAAGACCCGCTTGACGCATGAGTCCCATAGCGCGGGGCATGTGGCTGGCGGAGGTCACCAGTGCGGCCGTATGGTCGCCGATGATGGCCCGGTAACGGCTGACTTCGTCGTGGGTATCGTAGGCATCTTCAATCAGGATCATCTCCTGTCGGGGAATGCCGTAGTGCTCCGCAATCCGGGCATACATCTCGGCACAGGAAATCGGGTCACTGCTGATGTTGCCGGATAGCACCAGCTTGGCCTGGGGATTGCGCCGCTTGAGATCGATCGCCTCCAGAATGCGGGCATAGGCATTGCTGATGGGTTGACTGGTCAAGGGGACGCTCGGGTCACTGACATGGCCATGACCCAGGACCAGAATAAAATCAACGCTCTGCTGGGCAGGAAAGGGTGGATATTGCTGCTCCAGTGGCCGCAACAACTCCATGCTGACCGGACGCAGTGAAAACAGGATCAGCAGCAGGGTGCCCAGGGTACAGAGCGCCTTGCCCAATCGTTGACGGCGGGTAAACCACAGCAACAACAACCCCAGCACGATCAGGGTCAGGGTGAAGGGTAGGGGCATTAATAGCCCACCAAGCCATTTTTTTAACCAGAACATGGATGATCTCTGAGCGGCCGTCCGCCGCGCCGTTTGCAGGGGTATAGGGATGTGCCAGAATAGCCCTCCCTTGAGTGAAACGGAACCGCTATGGTGAGTGCAGATCACAGCTTCGACGGCATGGCCGACAAGTTTGCCCAGAACATTTATGGCACCAGCAAGGGTCGCATTCGCGCGGCCGTGGTGTGGCAGGATCTGCAGGGCTGTCTCAGTCGGCTGGGCGAGCGCCCGTTGCGGATCCTGGATGCGGGTGGTGGCTTTGGTTATTTCGCCCAGCAGCTGGCACAGATGGGGCACCAGGTCGAGTTGTGCGATCTCTCGGCCGATATGCTGGAGCTGGGACGTCAGCAGATCGAGGCCAAGGGCTTGAGTGATCGTATCCGTTTGATTCATTGCCCAATTCAAGAGCTGGATCAGCACATCGAGGGTGAGTTTGATCTCATCTTGTGCCATGCCGTGCTGGAATGGTTGAGTGAACCCCGACAGACCTTGATATCCTTGCTGCGCTATTTGGCACCGGGCGGGATCCTCTCCCTGTTGTTTTATAATCGCAACGCCTTGTTATTCCAGAGTCTGGTGGTGGGGAATTTCGACTATATCCGCGCCGGGCTGACTAAGAAGCGTAAACAGAAGCTGACCCCCAGCAATCCCCAACTGCCGGATGAGGTCTATGACTGGCTGCAACGGGGCGGTTTAAAGCTCATCGGCAAGACCGGGGTGCGGGTGATCCATGACTACATGCGTCACAAGCAGGATCAGCAGGAGAAGTTCGATGATCTGCTGCAGATGGAACAACGTTATTGTCGCCAGGAGCCCTTTGTGGCTCTTGGCCGCTACATCCATGTCATGGCGCAACGGCCACTACTGCGTGGAGAGAGCACCCATGAAAGAGCTCCATGGGGACAGCACAGTGATTGAGAAGAGAATGTCATGACGCAAGAAGTTTCCCGCGCCACAGAGCGCAGCGTGCCCGAATTGACCCTGCCGGAATTAGTCGGCTGGGTGAAACAGGAAGGGCTGTCGCTGAACCTGGCTAATGATCGGTTGGCTTTTTTGATCGCTATCGCCACGCTCTCCCGGGATGACTCGACCCATGAGCTGACCGAAGCTGCGCTGCATGATGCTTTCGGCTATGTCAGCCAGATCTTCGGCCAGATGGACGAGACCTTAAGCCATAGAGCGAACAATGCCATCAATGAACTGGTCCGGCAGAAGTTGCTGTCGCGTTTCAATGCCGATCCGGTCGAAGGCGAGAGCTTGTATCGTCTGACGCGACTGGCGATGGGTATCGTCGAATTTTTTGCCGAACAAAAAGAGGTCAGCAGCGTCAAGCTCTCCTTGTTGCTGGAGCAGGTCGCCAGCGAGCTGGCCAAAGCCTATCAGGCAGCCAGCGAGAACGATGCGCTAGCCCACTGGGATGAACAGGTGTATCCCCGACTGAAATATTCGGTTGAGGAGATACTGGCGCGCATCGATCTGACCCAGCGCGCCATGGACGAGCAGCAGAATCAGGTCAAGACCGAGATTGCCGATCTGCTGAATCTGGATTGGACCCAGGCGATCCACAGCTGCGAGAAGTTGCTGCGCGAGACCGGCCAGACCCTGCGCGAGCTGCAGGATACCCTGGATGCCGCGGGTCACAATCTGCAGGATGGCTTGCTGAACATTCAGGAGGCGACGCAAGGTCGGGAAGAGTTGGCCCATATCGAAGCCTTGACCCATACCCTGCAGGCGCGGCTGGATGCCATCATCAACTGGGGCCAGCAATGCATCGAATTGTGGGCGCGATACGATCGCCATGTGCACAAGTTTATCCGCACCGCCATCGACATGGACAAGAACCGGGCGTTCAGCCAGCGCCTGCGGGAGTCGATCCGCGAGTTCCAGAATCACAACTGGCTGATGGTGGTGGCCCAGGAGCATCGCTTGCTGGAGTTGCGCGACGAAACCCTGGCCCTGCATGGCGACGAAATCACCGGCGAGTTGCCGAGCGAGCTGGAATATCACGAAATTCTGGATGTGAACAATCAACTGGCCGAGCGTATCCAGTTGCATCTGGATGCATTCCGCGAGCAGGGTAAACCGCTGGATATGGCCGAGGTGCTGCGCGACTACCTGGCCCATTATCCGGACTATCAACACTTCGATGTGGCACGCTTGCTGATTGATTCGGCGATCCGCCTGGGACACTCAGAAGCGGAACTCACCAGCGCCAAACAACCGAAATGGAAACCCATCAACGAATCGGGAGCTAAGGTACAGGCCCATGTCATTGATCAATACTGATTTTCCACTCGCACTGCGCATGGCGCAGGCGATCGCCAACCCCTTGTTTCCGAAACTGGATACCTGGTTGCGCAGCGGACGCCATATCAGCGCCGATGATCTGGATAACCACTCGTTTTTGCTCGAATACCACGATGAGCTGGAGCGCTTCTACGCCCGCTATCAGGTGGAGCTGATCAAGGCGCCGGAAGGTTTCTTCTATCTGCGGCCACGCGCCAGCTCGGAAATCGGTACTTCTGTGCTCTCCGAACTGGACATGCTGGTGGGCAAGGTCCTCTGTTACCTCTATCTGAGCCCGGAACGCTTGGCGAACGAGGGGCTCTTCTCTCTTTCCGATCTGCAAGAGGAGCTGTTGACGCTGGCGGACGAGCGGCAGTTGCTGCGCATGGTCAACCAGCGCAGTGGGGGCTCGGATCTGGACAAGCGCAAGCTGCTGGAAAAGATGCGGACCTCGCTGCGCCGTCTTAAGCGCCTTGGCATGGTGGTGCAGGTGGGGACGGGCGATAAATTCCGCGTCAACGAGTCGGTATTCCGCTTCGGGGCAGATGTCCGCAGCGATGAGGATCCGCGGCTGGTGCAGTTGCGAATGATCCGGGAAGGGGAAGCCATCTTGCATGATGACGAGCTGCCGACCAGCGAACACCTGCTGGACGAGAGTGAAGATGAGCTGGAAGAAGAACAACTGGGACTGGACGTATAACGATGCGCGGCAAGTTTATTTCGATGACCATGGTCAACTGGAACGGCTTTTTTGCCCGGACTTTCGAGCTTGACCAGCTAGTAACCACACTTTCCGGCGGCAATGGTGCCGGAAAGTCCACCACCATGGCGTCGCTCATCACGGCCTTGATCCCGGATCAGACGCTGCTGCACTTCCGTAATACCACAGAAGCGGGCAGCTCCAGCGCCAGCCGGGATAAGGGGCTGTACGGTAAGTTGCAACGGGGTCATTGCTACTCGCTGATTGAGGTACACAATTCCCGGGACCAGCGGCTGTGGGTCGGGGTCCATCTGGAGCAGGTGGCCAATCGAGATCACAAGGTCAATATTACTCCCTTCGCGCTGGTGGATGTGCCGGCGGGGATCCAGCCCACCGAGCTGCTGCTGGAGAAGCTGGACGAGGACAAGGCCAAGGTGCGGCCATTTAGCGACCTGCGCAAAGCGGCCGCCGAGCTGGGAGCGCTAAAAGTCGCCAAGTTTAATTCGGTGACCGATTATCACAACTTCATGTTCGAATCCGGCATCCTGCCGAAGAAGATGCGCGATCAAAAGGATCGGGCGCGCTTCTATCGCTTGATTGAGGCCTCGCTCTACGGCGGTATCTCCTCCTCGATCACCCGCTCACTGCGGGAGTACCTGTTGCCGGAGAACTCCGGGGTACGCAAGGCGTTCCAGGACATGGAAGCGGCCATCTATGAAAACCGCCGCACCCTGGATGCGATCAAGGAAACCCAGTCCCAACGGGATCTATTCCGCAACCTGATCACTGAAACAACCCATTATGTCGCGGCTGATTACATGCGTAATAGCACCGAGAAGGCGCGACTGTCCGAGTCGGCGCTGGCCGGTCGTCAGCAACTTCAGGACAAGCACCGCCTGCTGCGCGAAGAAAAGCAGCGCGCCATCTATCTGGCCGAAGAGGCCGAGCAGATGCAGGCGCGGGAAAAGCATCTCACCGATGAACTGGAGGCCGCCTCCGAGCAGTTGGCCCGGGTGATCAACGGGGTGGCACTGGGTAAGAAGATTGAACAGTATCGTGAGGATGTCACCGATATCGGCCTGCGCTTGGAAGAGCAGCTGGCGATGGTCGAGGAGATCAGCGAGCGCAAATTCGAGCTGGAGCAAAAGAAGCAGCAGACCGAGGGGGAGGTGGATAGCCTCAAGACCCAATTAGCGGATTACCAGCAGGCGCTGGATATCCAGCAGACCCGTGCCATTCAGTACCGCCAGGCCATCAAGGCGCTGGAGAGTGCGCGTGAGCTGTGCGCTCGCCCAGATCTGGATGTGACCGGTGTGGCCCGGGAGCAGAGTCTGTTCAAGGAGCAGGAGCGCCAGCTTACCGACGTCTTGTTGGCTGTACAGCAACGACTGAGTCTGGCAAAGGCTGCCGCCAGTCAGTATGACGCGGCATTGGCATTGCTGACTCAGGTTGCAGGTCCGGTACCCCGTGAACAGGCATGGGAGAGTGCCCAACAGGTACTGCGCCAGGGCCAGCAGAGCCGGGATCTGGTCAACCGCAGTGCGCAGATCCAGCATGCCCTAAGCGATTTGCAACGGGATGCCGAACAGCGCCAACAACTGGCGCGCTGGCAAGAGGAGTTACAACGTCAGCACCAGATCCAGGTGACGGATGAAGAGGCTCTCGAGCTGGCTGCCGAGCAACAGCAGGCACGACTCGAGCAGTTAGCCGATCAGCTGGACGCCGGTCGCCAGCAAGGGGCGCAGGTCGAGCAGCAATTGCTGCAGTCCCGTACCCGGATTGACCAGCTCAAGAAGATAGCGCCGGCCTGGCTGGTGGCCCAGGAAAAGCTCGACAAGCTGCGGGAACTCAGTGGTGAAGCACTGGAAAATCCGCAGGCGGTTTCCCAATCGATGCACAAGGCACTGGCTGCCGAACGTCAGGCCGAGACCGAGAAGAACCAGCTGCAGCAACGTAAGCTGGATCTGGAAGCCCAGATCCGGCGCTTGCAAAACGTCGGCGGTGAAGTGGATGAACGGCTGTCACGAGTCAGTGAGCAGTTGGATGGCGTCTTGCTGTGTGATGTCTATGACGACATCAACATCGAAGATGCCCCTTATTACTCCGCTCTGTATGGCCCGGCGCGGGCTGCCATCGTGGTGGCGGATCTTGAGGCTGCGCTAGAGCGACTCAAGGCGCTGGAGGATCTGCCGGATGATGTCTATCTCATTCAGGGCAATCCGGAATCCTTCGACGAGGATCTGCTGGATGCCCGCGAGCTGGAGCAGGCGCTGGTGGTGCGCGGCAGTGATCGTCAACTGCGTTACTCCCGCTTCCCGAGCGTACCGCTGTTTGGCCGTGCCGCCCGTGAACAACGGATTGCCGCACTGGAGGCCGAACGTGAGTCCTTGATCGATGCCTATGCCACGGCGGCCTTCGAGCAGCAAAAGCATAGTCGTACCTATCATCACTTCAGCCAGTTTATCGCCGAACATCTAAATGTGGCCTTCGAGGCCGATCCGGAAGCCGAGCTGGAGTTACTGCAAGCCCAGACGCGCGAGTTGCAATCCCGGCAACAGGAGCGTCAGCAGCAAGACGCCCAATACCGCGCCGCGCAGGAAAGCAGCCGTGCCGCGTTAGCACTGCTACAACGTTTGCGTCCGTTGTGGCATCTGGCCCAGACCGATGCCGGTGCCGAGCGTTTGAGCGCGGCCCGCGCCGAACTCGAGGCCTTGCAACAGGCCGAGCAATTCTTGCGGCAGAAGGGGCAGGCGCTGAGTGCTCTGGAAGGGCAAGTGCATCTGCTGCGGGAAGATCCCCAGAGTCTGGACGCCTTGCAACAGGCGACCCTCGACGCCGAACAACAACTGACCCAGGTGCGGCGGCAGAGTTTTGCACTGGACGAGTTGCTGGCGCGCAGCAGCCATTTTGCCTATCAGGATGCGGAGGCCATGCTGGGGCAAACTTCCGAGATCAGTGAGCGGCTCAAGGCCAAGCTGGCGGATGCCGAGCTGGCACGGCGGCAATTGGCCGAGTCGGTGGCTCAGATTGTCAGTCGCTTCACCGAGGCCATGCAGGTCAGGACGGCACTGCAATCGGGGCTGGATGCCAAGCGCCAGACCTTGAGCGAGTTTGAACAGGAACTGGCAGCCATGGGGCTGGTGGTCAGCGTGGATATGGAAGAGAAGGCCCGCCACCACAAGCGGGAGGTGGAAGAGCAGCTAGTGCGCACTCGTTCCCGTCGTACCCAGGCTGAGGCCCAGTTCCAGGTTTGCCGTCGGGACATCGACAGCCTGCAGGGCCGATTGGCCCATGAAGGCAAGGATTACAAACTGGCGCGCAAGCTGCTGGTTCACCACAAGCAGAGCTGGAACCGGGTGCTGCGTCTGGCTCGCGACAACGATGTGGAAAAGCGGCTGAATCGCCGCGAGCTGGCCTATCTGGATGCGGATGAACTGCGCTCCATGTCGGACAAGGCATTGGGCGCTCTGCGTCTGGCCGTGCATCATGACGAGGAGTTGCGGGATGCCTTGCGGCTGTCGGAAGGCAATCGCAATACCGAGCAGAAAGTCGCCTTCTATGTGGTGGTCTATCGCTATCTGAAGGATCGTATCCGCCACGACATCATCCGTTCGGATGATCCGGTAGAAGCCATCGAGGAGATGGAAATTGAGTTGTCGCGGCTGGCCGATGAGCTCAAGCAGCGCGAATCCCATCTCTCCTTGAGCTCCACCGAGGTGGCCGCCAAGATCACCAATATCATCCGCCGCGAGCAGAATCGCATCCGCGTGCTGAATCAGGGGCTGCAAAATATCGCCTTCGGTCAGGTTCATGGCGTGCGCTTGAATGTCAACGTACGGGATGCTTATGCCCGCCTGCTCAATGCGCTCGGCGATCAGGCGACCCTGCATCAGGACTTGTTTGCCGATGAGGCGCTGACCTTTTCCGAGGCGATGGCCAAGTTGTTCCAGCGTTTGAATCCGCATATCGATCAGGGAGAGCGCAGTCATCAGGTATTGGGTGAAGCCTTGCTGGATTACCGTAATTACCTGGAGCTGGAGATCGAAGTGCAGCGCGGTGTGGACGGCTGGTTGCGAGCCGAAAGTGGCGCCTTGTCCACCGGTGAGGCGATCGGTACCGGTCAGGCGATCCTGCTGATGGTGCTGCAGAGCTGGGAAGAGGATGCCAAGCGTTTGCGGGCAAAAGATATTTTGCCGTGCCGCTTGTTGTTCCTGGATGAAGCGGCGCGTCTGGATGCCAAGTCCATCGCCACCCTGTTCGAGCTGTGTGAACGCCAGGATATGCAGCTGTTGATCGCGGCACCGGAAAATATCAGTCCGGAGAAGGGCACCACCTACAAGCTGATCCGTAAGGTGCATGGCAAGCATGAACATGTGCATGTGGTGGGCTTGCGTGGCTTTGGTTACGGCGATGACCGACTCTCGGCATAACGCATACTTAAGCGTTGCCCCGCATCGCTTAAGGTTGAGATAAGGCTGTGGGGCTAGTCTGGAGCACAAGAGAGGATTGGTGCATGGTGTGGGCCTTGGGCCAAACCATGCAACCTGTTGCTGACAGCGCATAACGGAGAGCAAAAAAGTATGGGAACACAGGATATAGGACGATGGGATCTGGTGGTTCGCTCCACTCACTGGCTGGTCGCTATCGGCTTTGTTCTCAACCGTTTTATCGATGAACCGGGTGAGACGGTGCATGTCTGGATTGGCTGGAGCATTGCTGCTTTAGTGGTTCTCCGTTTGCTGTGGGGTTTGCTGCCGGTTAGTGGCCCGGCGCGGCTGAACCAGTTTTTCCCGTGGCCGAAGGCTATCTTGGCGCACTTACAGGAGCTGCGGGCGCGCAAGCCGCACACCGAACTGGGGCACAACCCGCTGGCCGGCGCCATCATCTGGTGCTTCTGGTTGGGGATGCTGGGCATGGCGGGAACCGGCTGGGCCATCGACAATACCGATATCGAGATCATGGGCGAGCTCCATGAGACCCTGGCTAATATCCTGACCGTGTTGGTGGTGCTGCATCTGCTGGCGCTGGTGGTGATGTCCTGGTGGACGCGCTTTAACTACCTGAAAACTATGAAGCCTGAGTTTCATAGCAAGAAGGCCAAGCCGGAATAAGCCATGTAATTCCTCAAGCCAAGATATAAAAAGGAGCCATTATGGCTCCTTTTTTGTTGGCTGATATCGCTTTGTCGTACGGCTATCAGGGGACCTGTGCGGCAACTGGTGCCGTTTCTGTGACCTTGTGTGGCGGGCTTGGTTGCCAGCCCAACAGTGCCAGCATGACAAAAAAGCCGACGACATAGGCCAGTACCACATGCCAGCCATGTCGCACCCAGCGCACCGCCGAGCGGGACTCGGGATACATGTTCGACAGGGCAACCCCGGCCGAGGAGCCAAACCACAGCATGGAGCCACCAAATCCAACCGCATACGCCAGTATGCCCCAGTCGTAGCCACCTTGTACCAGGCAGAGTTTGGTCAACGGTATGTTATCGAACACCGCCGAGATAAAGCCCAGCGCAAAGGTCGTGATCCAGTAAGCGGGGGGCAATTCATCGACCGGCATCAAGGAGGCGCACGTCACCAATGCCACCAGGAAGATGGTGCCTGCAAAAGCACTCTTGAGCTCTGACCAGGGTGTTTTCACAAACAAGGCACCCAACAGGATGGCAATCCAGACGCCGAGTGCCGGGAAATCGAGCAGATAGTTGGTCGCGATCGCCAGGATCAGGATGGCGCCGACCACGACTAGGCGGGACCAAGCGATAATCACCCCAGTGGCGGCATCCTTGGTGATGCGCTGGTACTTGTCCTGTTGACGAGCGGCGATGATGCCAAAAATAACCAGCGCAATAACCGCGGCCACATAAGCGTGAATCACCTGCCAAGGACTGACACCATCGATCCACATCAGGGTGGTAGTTGTGTCACCGACCACGGAGCCGGAGCCACCGGCATTGCTGGCGGCGACAATGGCGGCCAGATAACCGATATGCACCCGTTTATTGAACACCACAAAGGCGATAGCTCCGCCGATCATGGCGGCCGCAATATTGTCCAGGAAGGCGCTGATGACAAAGATCATCACCAGCAGGGCAAAACCGCCCTTCCAGTCATCGGGTAAGAAGCGGGGCAAGATCTTGGGAAGCTGAGACTCATCAAAGTGCTTGGCCAGAATACCGAAACCAAACAACAAGCCGACCAGATTCAGCAGAATGCGCCACTCACCCTCATGGCCATGGCCACCGAGCAGATGCTGGCTGAATGAAAAGTCTGCCAGCAAGCTATATTTGGCTACCAGGATTGCGGTTAGCCCTGCCAATGCGACCCACATGGTGACTCGATGGAGCAAGGCGACGCCCAGCAGGGTCAGAGCAAACAATACAAATTCGATACGGATCCCGCCCGGTACTAATAATTGAGCCGATAGCTCGCTGGCGGCGACGGGGAAGGTGAGTAGTAAAAGCGGCAACAAAGGGAGCAAAACCAGGCGTTTTGTCCGTTGAGCAAGGAGAGTCATTGGTGTTGTCCTGTGATCTCCTCCTGCACTGAGTGGGCTGGCCGGAGGAGTCGACCATGATTATTGCTGGGAGATAATCCAGTGTTGGAAGTTCTTGCGGGTTTCGGCATCGGCCTGGGTGTACCAGTACTTCAACATTTCCAGCGTCTGGACATTCTTGTCGACGGTACCTTGAGCGTTACCCTTGGCATCCGGTACAGCTGCTGCCGCCATAGCTGCAGTTGTCGCCATGGCCAGCTCGGCAGGAACTTGCTGGAAGCCCTTACCCATGGCGAGCAACTCGGCCTGATAGTCGCGGCCAATCTGTAGTCCCTCTTTTTTCGGCATGACAAAGTGATCAATTGCCACCGGCGCCCCGGTCTTGGTATCGATAAAAGTCAGCTTCTGTTGGGCGATGAATTGCTCTGCGGCGCGGTAGTTTCGCGGATAAGCAAACTGGATAGCCAATGCTTCGTCACCCTTCAGATCCAGGTTGATGACCACAGGCTCACCGCTCAGCAGTCGATTCTCGCTTTGATCCTTGAAACTACCATCAAAGCGGATCACCAACTGATGAGCACCAGCCGACAAATTAACCTTCCGCTCCGCATTCAAGGCACTGCTTTTAGCCGTTTTTCCATCCTGTAAATAGACGACATAGGGGCGCGGGATCTCGATAGTCGCTGCATAGGCCATAGAGCACAGCGAGCTCGACAACGCACAAATCATGGCCAGTAGATGGGGCAGGCGCATCTTATCTCCTTATATTGATGGTATTGATGCTGATGAGCATCCGTTAGCACGGCAGCCATTTTTGCAGTTTTAGTGGATTGCGGCAATCGGATGCTGATTGTCCGCTAGCCGTTGATACGCTGTGGCGTGGCTTGGCCGTTGCTCTAGTCGCCGATCCGGCGACGGAAGGGAGGGAGCGCGGCCAATAATCCTTTGCCGTAACGACGGGTGAGGATACGGCGATCCAACAGTATCACCCGTCCGCTATCTCCCTCTTTGCGAATCAAGCGGCCACACGCCTGGATCAATTTTCGCGAGGCATCGGGGATCGTGATCTGCAAAAAGGGATTGCCCCCTCGGGCCGTAATCCACTCGGCTTGCGCCGCTTCTATGGGGGAGGTCGGTACCGCAAACGGCAATTTGGTGATAATGAGGTTGGTCAACTGGTTTCCGGGGAGATCCAGTCCCTCGGAAAAACTGCCGGTTCCGAACAGTATGCTGGGTTGCTGATGAGCGCAGCGCTCTTTGTGCAGACTCAGCAAGGCATTACGCGAAGCCTCGCCTTGAACCAGCAGGCTCCAGCCCTGGTCTCGCAGACCGGCGGCGACTTCTTGCATCTGCCAATATGAAGCAAAGAGCACCAGCGAGGCCTGTTGATCCGCCAGGTAGCGCGGCAGTTGCCGGATCAGTTGCTGGGTGAAATCCGGGTCACTGGGATCACAGCCGATATCCGGCAGCCAGAGTTCTGCTTTTTGGTAGTCAAACGGTGACAGTAAGCGCAGATACCGCGAGCCATCATCACTATAAAGACCGATCTGGTGGCGAAAATGGTCGAAGCTATTGAGTGCCGTCAACGTGGCAGAGACTAAAATGGCTCCATGACATCGAGACCACAGCAGGCGATCCAGCCAGTTTCCCATTTCCAGCGGTGCAGCCTGAAGTTGATAATCGGACTCTTCGGTGTCGTATGTGACCCATTTAGCGACCGGATATCGGTTATCCAGCTCTTTATAGAGTTGCCACAGGGTCTGCATCTGCAGACTACGCTGCTGAGCACTGCCCAACTCCGCTAATAAGGCTTCGCCATCCCGGCGGGGTAGCTCTCCCAGTTTGATGGCCTCGGTCAGTCCCTGTTGCAACCGTTCCAGAAACCGACTCAGCTTGCCGCTTCCTTCACCGAGGCTCTGCGAGAGCGCCGTCAACTCGGCTGGCAAAACTCCTTCAGCAAATCGGTGCTCTGGAGTCTGACTGAACCAGTCTGTTTGTCCCTTGATAAGTAATTCCAGTTGTCGCAGATCATGCACGAGCCCGTAGACGGTTTCGCTGAGGCGGGCCGAATGACCGCGAACGCTCTCGCTTTGCACCATTTTGGTTATCTTATCACCAAGATGGGGCATTTTTTGCAGCCAGCTTAGAGTGTGACCCACCCGTAGCTGTGCCGATGCCTGGTCGCGCGCTATGGTCGGGAGGTGATGAGCTTCATCCACGATATAGATACAATCTTCGGGGGCTGGCAGCACCACGCCACCGCCCAATGCCAGATCGGCCAGCAGCAATGCATGGTTGACCACCAGAACATCGATCTCGTTCATCATGGCCCGTGCGTGGTGGAACGGACAGCCTTGATGATGGTCGAATAGCGGGTTGCAGATGTGGCGCTCGGCGGCGATTTCCTGCCAGAGCGACTCCTCCAGCGGTTGCGGCCAGCTATCCCGATCTCCGGCCCATTGGCCTTGTTGATAGGCGTGCCAGAGGGACTGGTAGATCTGCTGCTGTTCCGCGTCAGGACTAAAGCTCAGCAACTCTTGAAAACTCAACTGGGTCGTGGCGGTGTTGACGTCCGCCAACTGTGCCAGCCGTTGGGCGCAGCAATAGCGTTGCCGTCCTTTGACCAGAGTAAAGCTGAAATTGTCGCTGCTGATGGTATGAAACAAGGGTAGATCTTTGGTGATGAGCTGTTCTTGCAGCGCCAGGGTCGCGGTGGAGATGATCAGTTTCTTCCGAGACTTAATGGCGCAGGGTATGGCGCCTTGAGAATAAGCCAGCGACTTACCGATCCCGGTTCCTGCTTCGGCCACCAGGATCCGCTTGCCGACCCCATACTGACCACAGAGTACCTTGACGATTTCTGCCACTAGATAGTTTTGCTCTTTTCTTGGCACAAATGCTGCTAAGTGTTGGTGCAACCGTTTATAGCTCTGTTGAACACTGTTTTTAATGGCTGCAAACGGCATTTAGGATATTTCTCTGATGGGCGAAAGCGAAGTATATCGCTCTGTGAGCTGGCTAACAAAATCTGACTTTATTGTGTTGTCTGTCAGCAGATGAATCTGTGCGATCAGCAGCATAATGTGAGTCAAAGGCAGGCATATCAGCTTGAAATGTAAAAGATTATGCTAACGACAATCTTGTTCTAAGTTAGTTCATTTTTTTCTGTTGATTGCCTCACATTTTGTATGATAGTCTCGAAAACAGAGTGATGGAAACGTCACTTTCACAGGGAATATAAGGACTTAGTGTTTAATTTCAGTAGGCAAACCATTATGAAAAAGACTCTTCTTGCAATTGCTATCCCAGCTCTGTTCGCTGTTTCCGCGGTCAATGCTGCTACCGTTTATGAAAAAGACGGCCAAAAGTTCGACGTATACGGTCGTGCTCAAGTCAACATCTACAATGATGCCGCTGCGGGCTCCAACGACAATACCCTGGAAGGCTATGGTCGTATTGGTTTGCGTGGTACTACGGTCATCACCGATAAAGTTGCTGGCTTCGCTCGCGGTGAATGGCAGATCGATTCTGAGAACTCCGATTACACCGATGACAAAGAGTCTTTGAAGACCCGTCACTTCTATGTTGGTTTTGATGGTGGTGAAGTTGGTAAAGCCACTTTGGGGCAAACTGATACTGCTTACTATGATGCTGTTGGTGTGACCGATATCTTCAATGAGTGGGGTTCATCTGCTAACGCCTATAAGGGCCGTCAAGAAGGTCAGATCATTTATAACAACACCTTTGGTGGTTTCCGTGTTGGTACTTCCTACCAGATGAGTGATGACAATGCCTCTTTGGAAATTGGTTCCGACAGCCAAGGCCAAACCATCAAGGTTCCGGATCTGGACTACGGCTATGCCGCCAACGTTGGTTATACCTTCGCTTCCAATATCGGCATCAATGCCGGTTATGCGCAAGATGAATATGCACAGAATGGTTTGACTGCTGATAAGACCGATTGGGCTCTGTCTACATCCTACGGTGTTTACGGTGAACCAGGTCTGTATCTGGCAGGCCTGTACAATGAGAGCAATGTGAATGGTCCTAGCTATGACGTAACACTGCAAGGTTACGAACTGGCTGCCATGTACATTCTGGAAAACAACTGGGGCTTCTTGGCTGGTTATAACTATGCCGAGGACAAGGATAGTGGTGACGAATCAACCGATAACATTCTGGTTGGCGCCCAATACACCTTCACCAGCAACTTCTACTCCTATGCCGAGTACAAGGTTGACCAGATCGAAGGTGCTGATGACCAGTGGACTCTGGCTCTGCAGTACAACTACTAAGGTGCGACGAGAGTCGTACGAATCCCAGTCTAAGTCTCTGATTTAGCTAGGAAAGATGGTCCGGGGTCGCGCCCGGACCATCCCCTTACCTCTGTGCAGCTTATAGGGGAGCCCAAGCGGGCGCGCTGCAACCGCAAGACGTGCATCATGCACAACTACAATCTGAAACTGCAAAAAGACCTTCGATACGAGTCGAAGTAGGCCTAAGCCTGCTGTACGTTGGTTGCCTTGCAATACAACTCTGATAAAGGGCTGTATCCGGCTACTTGTAACTTCAACCCGACGTTGAGCGTCTACCATAACGCACAAGTGACAGATCTATCTGCTCACTTGTCGATTGAGCGCAAGCGCAATCCAACATCATCACCCTGATGAACGACCCTCACCGCACTCCAAGCGGCGAAACCGTCACACCATCAACATTCAACTTCTGATCGATTCCACGTCCAGACGTGGCGCGTATTTGCGCCTGTCCGTTGGTCAGATCATGGCTGAATGCCAAGCAAAACAAGGGAGATGGCCGCCTACAGCCATCTTTTCAATTCGTACGCGCAAGCTGTGTATGCGATTGTTCCGACCGTTCTCAAGCTTCCCTGTGCGGGAACGGAGATGGGAACCCGTGGTTCAGCCCACGGTAGTCTACGGGTAGGGCATTTCTGGTAACGGATCTGTCTGAAGCACCCTGACAATGTACCCACCCGCAAGGGTCTGTTTACCGTGAGGAAAACAGGAGATTCTGCCAGCATCGGGCGGATGAGGGGCTAGGCTAGCTCGCTATGGTGAACGTATGTGAATCACTAATAAACCCCGTCATTGTAAACCGGCGCAAGATGCTGATGCGCCGAAGCCAAAATGGTACGAAGCCGGTTGATCCTCTCTTAGTTGGGATCACGCTGACATCAAGGCTTTCGGGGGACAGGTGACACCTAAAGCAATGAGCAATCATTCGGATACACGGAACTCGGCAAGCCCGTCGTGGTGCCCTCGGCAACATCGGGGGCAGGTGAACCGCAAGGGGAGCTGTTGCCATAGCGGGAATGGGAGGCAGGAAAAAGCGAAGGCTACTCTGTAATGGAGTGGATAGCGGTCAACATGCCGTACCCGAAAGGGGAGCTGACGTCCTGCTGGTCTTCAACTGCGTGAAGGCGTGTAAAGCGTCCAACGTGACTTCAAGAAAGTTGAGGGAAGGTGCTACCAACACCCTCCCTCGATACCCTTGCGGGGCGATGAGCTCTCCCCGTAAGGGGAAAGATCCGTCTGCTCCGCTGGGGTGCTTTCTAACACAAAGCACTTCGGAGGATAGCAAGATGAGTGCAGTCAAACCAGCGGCGCAAGCCGTTAATCTGGCCGTACCTGCATCCTCACACCCAACCGACTGGCACAGTATCAACTGGCGTCAGATACATCGGCGGGTGCGGGGGCTACAAGTACGGATCGCAGAGGCAACTAAGCATCAACAATGGCGGCGCGTGAAGCAATTGCAACGCCTGTTGGTGCGCTCGTTTGCAGCGCGTGCGCTGGCCGTCAAACGAGTCACTGAAAATCGAGGTAAACGGACTGCCGGCGTGGATGGGGAGATTTGGAGCACCCCAAACATGAAATGGCAAGCCATCGACAGGCTGACGCGTACGGGCTACCAGCCCAAACCGCTCAGACGGGTATTCATCCCCAAAGCGAACGGCAAAAGCCGTCCGCTCGGGATCCCCACCATGAAGGATCGGGCCATGCAAGCGCTGTATCTGCTGGCACTCGATCCGGTGGCGGAGACTACGGGGGATGAAAACTCCTATGGCTTCCGGCCCCACCGATGTACCGCCGATGCAATAGCACAATGCTTCACCGTGCTGGCGCGTCAGGACCGGGCCCAATGGGTACTGGAGGGGGATATCAAGGGATTTTTCGACAACATCAGTCACGACTGGGTATTGGCCAACATTCCGTTGGACAAGCAGGTACTCGGAAAGTGGCTGGCATCCGGATACATGGAACAGGGGAAAAGGTTCGACACTGTGGCGGGGACACCGCAGGGCGGGATTATCTCGCCTGTGATCGCCAATATGGTGTTGGACGGTCTGGAAGGTAAGTTGCGGACGTTGGCGAAAAACCAAAGCCAGCAGCGAAAATTACAGATCAACTACGTACGGTACGCCGATGACTTCATTGTGACGGGCAAATCGAAAGAGCTGCTTGAAACGGAAGTCTTACCGCTGCTCAACGCCTTTATGGCGGAGCGCGGGGTGGCGTTATCAGAGGAAAAAACGCTGATAACGCATATCGATAACGGGTTCGATTTCCTCGGTCAGAACGTCAGGAAGTACAGCGGGAAACTGCTGATCAAACCTAGCAACAAAAACGTGAAAACGTTTCTAGGCAAGGTTAGGGATGTATTGACCCGTCACAAGATGGCACCGGCCTGGCTGATAGTGCAGTGGCTCAACCCGAAAATTCGCGGTTGGGCCAACTATCACCGACATGTGGTGTCATCAGAGACGTTCTCTTATGTAGACCATCGCATCTGG
Source organism: Pseudaeromonas pectinilytica (assembly GCF_054780855.1). Lineage (NCBI taxonomy): Bacteria > Pseudomonadati > Pseudomonadota > Gammaproteobacteria > Aeromonadales > Aeromonadaceae > Pseudaeromonas > Pseudaeromonas pectinilytica. The sequence goes on along the minus strand of NZ_BAAGVN010000362.1, from coordinate 62,103 downwards.
CAGATGCTGTGGCGGTGGGCAAGACGTCGACACTCCAATAAGCCCCGCCACTGGGTGGCCAAGAAGTACTTTGGTCGCGTAGGTGGCAGGGAATGGGTGTTTGGCGGGCTTAAACCGGATGGGGTGATGCATCACCTGCTACTAGCTAGTCAAGTGAGCATCAAGCGACATGTGAAGGTGAAAGGCGATGCCAATCCCTATGACCAGAGTCAAGAGCAGTATTTTGAGAAGCGTCAACTAGAGCGACTCAAAGAAAACCGACTGTGGTTCAGTAAGCTACGGCTAATCTGGGAACGGCAAAAACATCGCTGTCCACTGTGTGGACAACCATTTCGGGACGATGACGATTGGGATTTACACCATATTGTCTATCGAACGAGAGGTGGGGGTGATGAAGCCGAAAACCTGATGATGTTGCATCCAAATTGTCACCGGCAATACCATGCCAAGATGGACGGAGATAACGCTGACGCTAACCTTGAGTTAGCGTTTATGAAGGCTTGAGCCGGATGCCAAGAAATTGGCAAGTCCGGTTCTTAGGGGGGAGGGTTGCAGTAATGCAGCCTTCCCACCCGACACCGATTGGCTTGCGAGTTAACTCGTTAACTGGCGAAGTCGATAGAAAAGGGCAGCCTCGAGCTGCCCTTTTTGTTGCCCTATTTTCATCGTTTTTGCTGGCAAATGATGGATTAATGTGCGGCTGATGACGGCTTTTGCGGCCAGTGGTTGCAATGAATGGCGGGGTTGTTAAGCTAGCGCCTTCACGTATGCTGAGCCCCGTCATGAACTGTTTATCCCACAGATCGCGGGCTTTTATTTTTTTTTATCGGTAGCCATCATGAAGCCAGAAACCCTGTCTTTTATTGCATCCTGCATCAAGACCATTCCTGATTACCCGAAGCCCGGGATCCTGTTTCGGGATATTACCAGTCTGGTGGAGCACCCGCAGGCGTTCAAAGCCACCATCGATCTGTTGATCGAGCATTATCGTCATGTGCCATTGGACAAGATTGTCGGCACCGAGGCTCGGGGTTTCATCTTCGGTGCTCCAGTTGCTGCAGCTCTTGGCTTGGGATTTGTCCCGGTGCGTAAGCCTGGAAAATTACCTCGCTCTGTGTATGAAGAGAGCTATGAGTTGGAATATGGCCAGGACTGCCTGCAGATACATGACGATGCTATCCAGCCCGGGGACAGGGTGTTGGTGATTGATGATCTGTTGGCTACGGGTGGGACTGTGGAAGCCGCGATCAAATTGATCCGGCGCTGTGGCGGGCTTGTCGATCAGGCGGCTTTTGTGATTTCCCTGCCGGATCTGGGAGGTGAGGAACGCTTGCGCGCTGCGGGTGTCGCGCCGCTGAGCCTAGTGCAGTTTGCAGGTGAATAACAGCGGAAGAGTATTAACAGCCTGACGGCTTAAGGAAACAGAAGGGCTATGGGTTATCAGGTTCTGGCGCGAAAGTGGCGTCCCCATTCGTTTCATGACGTTGTGGGTCAGCAACATGTATTGACGGCGCTGATCAATGCTCTGGACCAAGGACGTTTGCACCACGCTTATCTGTTAAGTGGTACCCGTGGGGTAGGTAAAACCACCATAGCCCGTATTCTGGCCAAGTGCCTGAACTGTGAAGAGGGGGTCAGCAGCACCCCGTGCGGTCAGTGTGATAGCTGTCGCGAGATCGATCAGGGCAATTTTGTCGACCTGTTGGAGATCGATGCCGCCTCCCGCACCAAGGTCGAAGATACCCGCGAGTTGCTGGATAACGTGCAATATCGTCCGGCGCGCGGCCGCTACAAGGTGTATCTGATCGACGAAGTGCACATGTTGTCGCGTCACAGCTTCAATGCCTTGCTCAAAACCCTCGAAGAGCCACCGCCTTACGTCAAGTTCCTGCTGGCGACCACCGATCCGCAGAAGTTGCCGATCACCATTTTGTCGCGTTGTTTGCAGTTTCATCTCAAAGCTCTCACCCGGGAGCAAATCGTTTCCCAACTGGTCCGAGTGCTGGATGCCGAAGCGCAACCTTATGAGTTACCGGCACTGGCTGCCCTGGCCAAGGCGGCTGATGGCAGTATGCGTGATGCCTTGAGTCTGACCGACCAGGCGTTGGCCCATGGCAGCGGCCATGTGCATCTGGATCAGGTGCTGGCCATGCTCGGTACCCTGGATCATCGTCACCTACATCAGATCTTGCTGCTGTTGGCGCAGTTGCAAGGCCCGGCGTTGATGGCCAAAGTCAACGAAGTGGCGCAGTTAGGGCCTGATTTCGAGCTATTGCATGCCGAGCTGGCAAGCTTGCTGCACCGTATCGCCCTAGCGCAGTTGCTGGGCGGCAGCGCCGATCCGCTGGCACTGGACAGTGAGCAAGTGGTTGCCCTCGCTCAAACTTTTACCGCCGAAGAGATCCAGCTCTATTACCAGATTGCCCTCACCGGGCGTCGCGAGTTACCCCTGGCTCCCGATGGCCGTAGCGGCTTCGAGATGACCTTGCTGCGGATGCTGGCCTTTTCGCCGCGCAAAGCGGTAGATAATGCCCGACTGACTGCAATGCCGATTGCTATGGTCGGTGGTGATGTATCCCCATCCTCTGTCATACCCAGCACCATTCCCTCTGATCCGGTGGCGCGTGCGTCCGATCCACGTCCAGGTCTCAGCCAGCCTGTGCTTCGCGCCCCCGAATCGAATGTTGCGCCTTTAGCCGCTGACGCTCGCACTGCCACGGCTGAAGTGGAGGAGGATGTAGCCACCATGGCGGCGCAGGAAGCGCTATTTGCCGAACAACAGCGGCTGCAAGATGAAGCCGCCAGTTGGCAGAGCGTTCCATCCTCGGCTGCTCCGTTCAGTGAATCATCAACCCTGGTCTCTGCACCCGTCACCGGAGCTGAAAATCCGGCTGGTGCTGGCTTGAATCAGCTGCTGCAAGTGCGTAATCGCCTGCGGAGTCAGCAAAAAGAGCCTGTAGGGAGCGATGTGTCTGCGGCTGGAGCTCGGGCCACGGCCGCGTATGTCCCTCCGGCTGCGCGCCCTGTACCGGTGGCTCGGCCTGCGAGTGAGCCCCCTGTCGAGGCTTCGACCATCTCCCCATCGCGTCCTGTGGCGGCGTCCGCTGCTACCCGCCCTGTTGCTGCACCCTCGGTGCTGGATGACCGACCACCCTGGGAGGCTCCACCGCAAAAGTCCCCGCTCCAGGAGACCGCGGCACCAGAAATCCCGGCTTGGCAATCACCGCCTATTGAAGCTTATCAGGATGACGCTGGCGCCAGTCAGCTGATGCCGATGGCGTATGAATCGGCAACACCGGAGCTGATGACCGCGACATCAGCTGCGGTTGTTCAACCATCGAACGCCTCCTCGATGGCAACAGCCCCGCGCAATATCCCCAAAGCGACCACCATTAGCCCTGCGTTACCGTTACCTGCTGCGGAGGCTGATGCACCAGAGTCTCTGGATCCGCGCTGGTTATCCAATGACCTGCTGACTGGTTGTGGGGATCCATGGGCGGAGCTGATTGCGGCTAGTGGCATGGGTGGACGTCTGCGTCAGTTGGCGTTACAAGCCAGTCGACAGGTCGAGGGGGACAGCTGGTTGCTGACCTTGCCGCCGGAACATCGGCATTTGGTCTCGGACAAAGCTATCGCCGCACTGGTGGATGGGTTCTCCCGTCATCTGCAGCAGCCGGTGCAGATCCAGATTGAGGTGGGGGCTCCCACGCACGCGACACCGATCCAGATAGAGCAACAGCGTTACGCCGAATTGTTGGTTGCTGCGCAGCAGGATTTGGCGCAAGACCCCCATATCCAATTTTTGATCCAACGCTTTGGTGCGCAACTGGATGCTGATAGTATTCTGCCATTGAAGCATTAGGCGATAACCTCAACAGAAGAGAAGAGCGATGTTTGGAAAAGGTGGGATCGGCAATCTGATGAAGCAGGCGCAAGCCATGCAAGATCGTATGCAAAAGATGCAGGAAGAGCTGGCTCAGATGGAAGTGGTGGGTGAGTCGGGCGCGGGTCTGGTGAAAGTGACCATGACCGGCGGTCACAGCGTTCGCCGCGTCGCCATTGATCCAAGCTTGATGGATGATGACCAGGAAATGTTGGAAGACTTGATTGCTGCTGCATTTAACGATGCCGTGCGTCGGGTCGAAGAACAGAACAAGAGCAAGATGGGTGAATTGACCGGTGGTATGCAATTACCGCCTGGTTTCAAGATGCCCTTTTAATCAGGCATGAAGCGGGAGATGACTCCCGCTTTTGTTTTGTGGAGTTACCATGAAATTCAGCCCCCTGCTGGATGATCTGATCCGTGAATTGCAAGTCTTGCCCGGTGTGGGTCCTAAATCGGCGCAACGGATGGCGTTTCAATTACTGGAGCGTGAACGTAGCCGTGGCCAAAAGCTGGCGCGAACTCTGGAGCGGGCGCTGACCGAAATCGGCCATTGCCAGCAGTGTCGCACCTTCACCGAAAACGAGTTGTGCGAGCTGTGCGCCAACCCCAAACGCGCCGAAAAACGCCAGCTGTGTGTGGTCGAATCGCCTGCCGACGTCGCGGCTCTGGAGCAGACCCATCTCTATTCCGGTCGCTATTTTGTGCTGATGGGACACTTGTCACCGCTCGATGGCATAGGCCCCCGCGAACTCGGTTTGGACTTGCTGGAGCAGCGTCTGCAGCAGGAGCCGCTGGATGAGTTGATCCTGGCCACCAATCCGACCATCGAAGGGGATGCCACCGCATTCTATATTGCCAATCTGGCGCGGCAGGCCGGTATTGCCGTGACGCGCATTGCCCATGGTGTACCTGTGGGTGGTGAGCTGGAGCTGGTGGATGGTACGACTTTATCCCACTCCCTCAGTGGTCGTCGTCCTCTGGAGTAAGTCACAATTTTCATCCCCGGGCTCCGGTCCGGGGTTGAAAAGCTCAATCCTGCCCCCATCTTGCTTTCAGTCGTAACAACACTACTCATCAAGGAAAGCAACGATGACCGAAGCCACTCACATGGAAACCCACGGGTTTCAGACCGAAGTCAAACAACTGCTGAGCCTGATGGCGCATAGCCTCTACTCGAATAAAGAAGTTTTTCTACGTGAGCTCATATCCAACGCTGCGGACGCGGCCGATAAGCTGCGTTTCAAGGCACTCTCCAACGCTGAGCTGTACGAAGATGACGGTCAGCTGCGCGTGCGTCTGATCCTGGATAAGGAGAAGCAGACGCTGACCATTTCCGATAACGGCATTGGTATGACCCGGGATCAGGCAATTGAACATCTGGGTACTATCGCGCGTTCCGGTACCGCCGAGTTTTTTAGCCACCTGTCGGGTGATCAGACCAAAGACTCGCAACTGATTGGCCAGTTCGGGGTCGGTTTTTACTCCGCCTTTATTGTCGCAGACAAGGTGACGGTCCTGAGTCGTGCGGCCGGTGAGTCCAGCGATCGCGGTGTCTGCTGGGAATCTGATGGTTCAGGCTCTTTTAGCGTGGCGGATGTCAATAAAGCCAGCCGCGGGACCGATGTCATTCTTCATCTCAAGGCGGAAGAGAGCGAGTTCCTGGATGATTGGCGTCTGCGCTCGGTGATTGGAAAATACTCGGATCACATCAGTATTCCGGTCGAAATGTGGGAGCAACCGGCGGCCGAGGAGAGCGAGTCGGGTGAAAAAACTGTCACAGAAGGTGAGTGGAAACAGGTCAATCGAGCCACCGCGCTTTGGACCCGGACTCCCCGCGATATTCAGGACGAGGAGTATCAGGAGTTCTACAAGCACATCAGCCACGATTTTGAAGATGCGCTGGCTTGGGCGCACAACAAGGTTGAAGGCTCCCAGGAGTATACCAGTCTGCTGTATGTCCCGGCTCGTGCACCGTGGGACATGTGGAATCGTGAGCAGAAGCATGGCTTGAAACTGTATGTCCAGCGCGTTTTCATCATGGATGACGCCGAGCAGTTTATGCCGACCTACCTGCGCTTTATCAAGGGGGTGCTGGATACCAACGATTTGCCGCTGAATCTATCGCGGGAGATCCTGCAAGAAAACAAGGTGACTGTGCAGTTGCGCAAAGCATGCACCAAGCGAGTTTTGAGTATGCTGGCCAAGCTGGCTAAAGATGACAGCGACAAGTACCAGCGCTTCTGGACTGAGTTCGGTAATGTGCTCAAAGAGGGGCCAGCCGAAGATTATGCCCACAAGGAAGAGATTGCCAAGCTGCTGCGATTTGCGTCAACCCATACCGAATCCGATGCCCAGAGCGTGAGTCTGGAAGACTATGTTGGTCGGATGAAGGAGCAGCAGAGCAAGATTTACTACATCATTGCCGACAATTACACCGCTGCCAGCAAGAGCCCGCATCTGGAATTGTTGCGCCAGAAGGGTGTGGAAGTGCTGCTGCTGTGGGAGCGGATCGATGAGTGGTTGATGAACCATCTGACCGAGTTTGATGGCAAGCAGTTTGTCTCCGTAACCCAAGGCGATCTGCAACTGGGCGATCTGGAAGACGACGAGAGTCGCAAGCAGCAGGAGTCGCTGGCTGAAGCCAATCAGGAGCTGGTGGCCCGCGTACGTAAAGCGCTGGCGGATAAGGTGAAGGATGTGCGTATCAGTCATCGCCTGACCTCCACGCCGAGCTGTGTGGTTACCGATAGCCATGGCATGAGCAGCCATATGATGAAGCTGATGCAGGCGGCAGGTCAGAAAGTCCCGGAGCAGAAATTCATTCTGGAGCTGAACCCCGAGCATGCCCTGCTCAAGCGGATTGACGGCATTGCGGATGAGGCACAGTTTGGCGAGTGGTGTGAACTATTGCTGGAGCAGGCACAGCTGGCCGAGCAGGGTGGTTTGCAAGATCCGTCTGGTTTCGTGGCTCGTTTGAATCGACTTCTGATGGGCTAATAGTTTCAGTGGGTGTCATATCGGGAAGCCGCGCAGATGCGCGGCTTTTTTTTCATAAAAATTAAGAATTTAACGCTCTGTTGCCGCTTGATTAAGGGTAGTGATAGCGGTCAGTTGCTAGACTGGAGACTGAATCGTCGGCAACCTGAATCTTGAGGGGGTTGTCCGTGTTTGCTGCTATCAGTCGGATTGTCACAACTTGTTCAACAAAACATTGCCATGTCCAATACGGATGAGACAATTGTCGAGAGTGCTACGCAAGGAGTCGTTATGCGTCTATTTTACCTGCTGCTTGCTATATCCATCGGCTGGTCTTCTTCCTCTGTCGCCGAAACGCTCACCTTATGGAATGGTCACAGTCTCGAACACCTGCAACCCGAGTTGGATCGCTTTGCCAAACAGAGTGGTCATCAGGTGGTGCAGCAGCACTTTCGTGCCGACCAGTTTCGCGACAAGGTGATGTCATCGGTCCTGCTGCCGGATCTCTATTTCATACCCAGTGATCAGATCAGTAATAAGCAGGAGTACCACCTTGGTGTTTGGCCTGAGGCGATAGCCGCCCAATTTGGTCTGCGTGAAGATGGCCGCTTGGAGGATAGTTGGTACGGTATTCCCATTAATATGGGCAACCAGCTGGTGCTGTATTATCGCAAAGACCAGGTCAAGCCTGCGCTCACGCTAGAAAGTATCCCCGATAAACAACTGGCTTGGCCCCGCGACCAGGCATTCTGGTTTATGACCTTTTTAACCGCCAACGGCGGCTGGCCACTCAACAACGGACAATTCTCGCTGAATACGCCGCAAATGGTAGCGGCATTGACGCAATATCAGCAAACCATGGACCGCTTTCCGGCCAGTCATTGTGAGTTGATGTGCAATGAGCAAGCGTTCATCAAGGGCGAGGTCACCTACCTGATGGACGGCGATTGGGCTTACCAGATGTTGCATGATGTGCTGGGTGACAAATTGGGTGTTGCCCTGCTGCCCACTCTGGGAGGCAAGCCGATGATCCCCTTGAGTAGTTCCTACGTACTGGCCATGCGAGCTGATATTTCCGCGGCTAAACAAAAAGCGGCGGTTGAACTGGTGCATTTTTTACTCTCGGATGCCAGCCAGCGTTCCTTGTATGAGCGCTCCAAGCTGTTTCCGGCGGTGGATCGGGTTGTGGAGCAACTGGCGGGTAACATGTCTGAGGATATGAAGACCCTGCATCGCCAACTGCAACTGAGCAAGCCGATGCCGAATGATCGAAAAATGTTGATAGTCTGGCTGGTGATGGGTAAGACGCTGAAGTTATTCCTGGCTGGTGAGTACGATGCTGCCGAGGCTGCCCAGAATATGCAGTCGTTGGCTGAGGAAGAGGGATCCCATCAATGATCCGACTGAGTCGGTTTCTGATCGTTTTGATGCTTTGCATGATCATAGTGCCCTTGCTGGTGCTCAGCGTGATCCACTATCAGGGTTTGAAGCAGTTTGCGACCCAGGCCTTGATGACCCAATTGGACAGCGAGGTGCATGTTACCCAAGAGAAGCTGGACAATGAATTACGAGCCATCACCAGTGGTTTACGCTTATTGACCGGGCACGAAACCATCATCAAGGGGGTTTCCAGCCTCTACTACAGCTCTCAGGTCCGGGAGCGATTCGAATCCTTTACCAACCGCTATAGCATGGTTTCTTCCTTGTATCTGCTGACGCGTGATGGCCGGGTTCGGGAGAACTTTGGTGGCAAGATCCGCCCGGTCGAGAGGAGCCGGGAGATCCTGGAGGTCGTGCATAATTTGGGACGAGCCTATGAATCCGGTGTGACGGGGGGCCGGGTGGTGGTGATCGAGTCTCCTGAGCTGGTCCCGGGGGCGGATCACCGTGCCTTGGTGTTCATATCCATCATCAATAGCGTCATTGTGCGCAATAGTGATTCGCTACAGGGTTATCTCATCGCGGTCGTGCCATTTAGCAATATGCTGGCGCAGGTCAGCTCCTCTGCTAACCAGCACAGTTCGGTCATTCAGCTCGGGGTGGCGTTGCCACCGGATGAAGCAGGACAGATCAGTCAGAGTCAGCGCTTGATCATTGGCGAAAAGGATTACTCTCCCAGCGTCAATCTGTATGTGAAGGTGAGCCGCTCGCCAGAAAGTATGAGCCAGGCGGTCACGGAAGCGATCCGTCCCTTCATCAGTTATCAGCTGGTGGTCATGTTGGTGATGATCGTGTTGTTCGTGCTGTTTTCCCGTCCTATCTTCCGTGCCTTCAATGTCTTGTATGGCATTATTCAGCGCATGGAGGCCGGACAACTGGTGCAGGGAACGACCTCGCGAATTTGGGAATTTGCCCACACCGAACGTCTACTGATCGATATGCAGGCCCGCATCCGCCAGCAGCTCACAACACTGGAGCATAACAACCGCGATCTGGCTCATCTGGCGGAAGAGAAGGATCGTTACCTGCATGAACTCAGTCAGTTGAATCATAGTCTGGAAGAAAAGGTTCAAGAGCGGACCAATAAGTTAGCGTTGATCCTGCAGCGCATCGAAATCAGCAATCGCATCTACAACCAGGTGATTCATTTACGTCAGGAGTTGAGCACCGAAAGCACGGATCAGTCCGTACTCAATGCCGTGATCAAACGGGTGCAGGCTTGTGAGCTGGGCGTTCCTTTTATGGTGGTACTGACAGTGCCGAATAGCCCGGTGATGTCGTACCGGCATCCGGATTTTGTCGGCGAACCTCTGCTGCCGGTGCAGGAGCCGAGCACCGATTATCACATCAATGATGGCATTTATAGCATGCCGTTACCGCCGCCATTTGGTGGTGGTTGGCTGTTGTTTCAGGCTCAAACCCTTCGCGAGGAGGAGCTCAAGGGCATGTTGTTGTTTGCCCGTGAACTCAGCAGCTTCCTGGAAAACCGGGCCTTGACGTCTCGCTTGGCCTTCTGGGCTCGAACCGATGGTCTGACCGGGCTGGGAAACCGCATAGCTTTCGATCAGAGCATGGCGGGTCTGGAAACCTCGCTGGATAAGGAGGCCGGGCTGTTCCTCATTGATGTCAATGGCCTCAAGGATCTCAATGATACCCGCGGCCATGAGGCCGGGGATGCCTTGCTGCGCACCGTGGCGAGTCGTTTGCTGAACTGTCTCAAGGATCTGCCTGGTTCGTTATTCCGGATTGGCGGTGATGAGTTTGTCATCCTGCTGGAAGGCGACGCCGTCGCCAGTCACGATGCATTACTCCGTCGTCTGCAGGAAGCCCAGTTCCAACCGGCCAGTTTGGCGGGGCGTGAACATGGCATCAGCTTCAGTGTCGGTTACGCGGATAGCAAGCATACCCCCTTCTCCTTGCTCTATAAGATGGCGGATAAAGCCATGTATCAACAGAAGCAAGCGTACTATGAGCGCAAGCGCTCGGGTCATGAGCAAACGCTTGAGCATTCAGGAGAAAGCGTGTAATTTTCGCCTCTCGAGATTTTTGACGTTAATTACATGGACCATAGGGGATACATAATGCGCATTATTCTGCTGGGCGCTCCAGGCGCTGGTAAGGGTACGCAAGCCCAGTTTTTGATGGATAAGTACGGCATTCCGCAGATTTCTACTGGCGACATGCTGCGAGCCGCTATCAAGGCGGGGACCCCTCTGGGTTTAAAAGCCAAGGAAGTGATGGATCAGGGACAACTGGTTTCTGATGACATCATCATTGGTCTGGTCAAGGAACGTATCGCTCAGGACGATTGCGCCAAGGGCTTCCTGCTGGACGGTTTCCCGCGCACTATCCCGCAAGCCGATGCCATGAAAGAGGCCGGTGTTGTGGTCGATTTTGTGCTGGAGTTTGATGTTCCGGACGAAGAGATCGTCAAGCGGATGAGTGGTCGTCGCGTGCATCCAGGCTCAGGTCGGGTGTATCACGTGGTGTTCAATCCGCCGAAAGAAGCCGGTAAGGATGATGTGACGGGCGAAGATCTGGTGATCCGCGCCGATGATGAAGAAACCACAGTGCGTAAGCGTCTGGATATCTATCATCAGCAGACCGAACCACTGGTCGGCTATTACAAGGCTGAGGCGGCTGCTGCCCGGACTCGTTACGAACGTCTGGATGGTACTCAGGCCGTTGACGTGGTTAGCCAGCAGTTGGCCAATCTGCTCGGCTAAGCGGTGATCGGATGACACCGGGCGCCCGTATCATTGGTACGGGCGCCCTTTGCATTTTAAGGAGACAAGATGCCACAACGCGGAGTCATTCTGGTTAATCTGGGGACACCTGCCAGCGCGACGGCGCAGGGTGTTCGCGATTTCTTGCGTGCCTTTCTCTCGGATCGCCGGGTGGTGGATGTGCCGCGTTGGTTGTGGTGGCCGCTATTGCATGGCGTGATACTGCCACTCCGCAGTCGACGGGTAGCCAAGGCCTATGCCCAGATCTGGCAACCAGGGGGCTCACCGCTGATGGTTATCTCGCGGCAACAGCAAGTGGCGGTGCAAGAAGCGGTGCAGGGGCTCGGGTATGGGGTGCCGGTCGAGTTGGCGATGAGCTATGGCGAACCGTCACTGGGCACCGCCTGGTCACGGCTCAAAGCTCAGGGCGCCGATGAGGTGTTGATCCTGCCGCTCTATCCCCAGTACTCATCGACGACTACGGCGCCGATCTTTGATGCCTGGGCGCGAGTGATGGCGACTGAACACCGAATCCCGACCACGCTGTTTCTGGATGACTATCATGATCATCCGCTCTATATTGCTGCCCTGAGCCAGAGTATTCGACAGCACTGGCAAGAGCATGGGCCGGGGTACTTGTTGTTCTCCTTTCATGGCATCCCCGAGCGCTATGCCGAGCGGGGCGATCCCTATCCCCAACAGTGCCGGACGACAGCAAGCCTGGTCGCCGAGCAGTTGGCTCTGGAGGATGGGGCGTGGGGTGTTTCCTTCCAGTCTCGTTTTGGCCGCGAACCCTGGGTGCAGCCCTATACCGATCAGACGCTGATCCAGCTAGCTCATTCCGGCCGACGGCAGCTGGATATTATCTGTCCGGCGTTTGCAGCCGATTGTCTGGAGACGCTGGAGGAGATTGCGGTCGAGGGTAAACAGAGCTTTTTACAGGCGGGTGGAGAGCGTTATCACTATATTCCGGCCCTGAATGCCGAGCCGGCTCATGTGCATTTATTGACCCAGCTCATCGCGCAAAGGTTTGCCTGATATACAAGGGGGCGAAAGCCCCGATTCCCCCCTATGCAAGGCTGGGGAATGTGCTAGGATCCGCGGCCTTTCGTCCTGGTCTGGCTGTTGCCCACAGCACTCATTATGAAATTTCCCGGTCAGCGCAAATCCAAACATTACTTCCCGGTCGGACGGCGAGATCCCTTGCTGTCGGCTGTCAATCCCCTGTCGGCGCGTAGCCCGGCATATATCGTCGGTATCGATCAAACTCTGGTGGATATCGAAGCCCATGTGGATAGCCAGTTTCTGCAACGCTATGGCCTGAGCAAGGGTCATTCGATGCTGGTCACCGATGCAACGGCCGAAGCCATGTACCACGAGCTGGTCTCGCGCCAACTCATTGAGAGCCAGTTTGCTGGCGGTACCATTGGCAATACCCTGCATAACTACTCGGTGCTGAGCGACTCGGCGTCGATTCTGTTCGGGGTCATGAGCCGAAATATCGAAGTCGGCGGCTATGCCTATCGCTACCTGTGCAATACCTCCTCCAAGGTCGATCTCAACTACTTGCAGCCGGTAGCAGGGCCCATTGGTCGCTGCTTTACCTTTATCTCCGAGGACGGGGATCGTAGCTTCGGTATCAATGCCGGCATGATGAATCGATTGACCCCGGAGCATATACCGGAAGCTCTGGTGGCAGGCGCCTCGGCCCTGGTCATCAGCGCCTATCTGGTGCGAGGCGAAGAGGGCGATACCATCAAAGCGGCGACGATGAAGGCCGTCGAGCTCGCGACCCAGCATGGTGTCCCGGTGGTGTTAACTCTGGGCACCCGCTTTGTGATTGATGCCGATCCTCAGTGGTGGCGTGACTTTATTCGCCAGTACGTCACTGTGGTGGCGATGAACGAAGATGAGGGCGAGGCGCTGACCGGTTTTTCGGATCCGCTGGCGGCGGCCAATCAGACCCTGGAGTGGGCCGATCTGGTGCTGTGTACCGCAGGTGCCCAAGGTCTCTATATGGCCGGTTACACGGAACAGGCGGCCAAGCGGGAAACTAGCCACCCCTTGTTACCGGGGGCGATCCCGGAGTTCAATCGCTACGAATTCAGCCGTCCCATGTTGCAGCAAGATTGTCAGCATCCATTGCGGGTTTTTGCCCATATAGCGCCCTACATGGGCGGGCCAGAAGCCATCAAAAATACCAATGGGGCAGGTGATGGGGCTCTGTCGGCGGTGTTACACGATATGGCGGCCAATCACTATCACCGTCAGGCGGCGCCCAACTCGGCCAAGCATCAGTTGCCGTTCTTAAGCTACTCCTCGTTTTCGCAACTTTGTAAATATGCCAATCGGGTCAGCTATGAAGTGCTGATGCAAAGCAGTCCCCGGCTGTCGCGGGGCTTACCGGAGCGGGAAGACAGTCTGGAAGAGGTCTACTGGGAGCGATAAATGCCCGGATGTGTGCATGTGACGACACTTTGCTAAACTGGAGCGCGCCCGTACGGGCGCGTTTTTTCATTGATTTTTCCGGAGTGGATTGTGTATTCCGAACTACTTGCCCCTATCCATGCTTTTCTTGCCTGTCCGACTCCCGATGCCTGGATTGACGAGGCCGTGCGGCAGCAGGAGATATTGCTGATTGATCATGCTAACTGCGAGAAGAAGGCTGCCGCCACGGCGATGAGCCTGATGCACCGCTATGTGGAGCGCTCCGAGCTCTTGATCATGGCTTCGCGATTGGCGAGGGAGGAGCTACACCACTTCGAGCAGGTGGTCGAGATCCTGCGAGAGAGGGGGATCGGCTACCGGGTGCTGAGCCCATCGGGTTATGCCGCGGCCCTGATCAAGGAGGTGCGGACCCATGAGCCTGCAGCACTGGTCGATAAGCTGATTATTGGTGCCCTGATTGAAGCGCGCTCCTGCGAGCGTTTTGCCAAATTGGCTCCGTATCTGGACGAGACGCTACGTCGCTTCTATTTATCGTTGCTGCGCTCGGAGTCTCGCCATTATGCCGATTATCTGGCGCTGGCCGAGCGTTATAGTGACGGCAATATCCAGCAACGGGTTGCCACTCTTGCTGAGAAAGAAGCCAGCTTGATCCTGGCTCAGGATCCGCAGTTCCGCTTTCATAGCGGTGTGCCGGTTTGCGCCATGGTGGAGTAGAGGTAGGTGCGTATTACCTGAATCCGCACCTGTAACAAGAACAGGTTTTAGCGCCGATACTCGTGACCATAACTCTGGATCAACCGCTTGGTCACTTCATGCTGCGGTGCGGCAAAGACCTGCTGAGTCTCGCCGCTTTCAACCAGCTTGCCTTGATGCATGACGATGACCTTGTCACTGATATGGCGCACCAGCCCGAGGTCATTGGCCACGATCACATAGGCAATCCCCAGCTCCTGCTGCAATTTCAGCAGCAGGTTGATGATCTGGGAGCGTACCGAAAGATCCAGCATTGAGAAGGTTTCATCGGCCACTATGATGCGCGGATTCATGATCAAGGCCCGGGCGAGAGCCACACGCTGTTTCTGGCCTGAGGAGATCATCTGCGGGTAGAAGAGCGCGTGCTCTGCCAGCAGACCGACCATGCGCAGGGTTTCCTGCACCTGATGGGCGCGCTCTTCCGGCGTCATGGCGGTATTCAGCATCAGCGGAGCTTCGAGGATCCGGCCGATACGCAATCTGGGATTCAAGGATGAATTCGGGTCTTGAAAGATCATCCGGATCTGCTTGCAACGCTGCTCATAATCATCGGGCGCTATCAGTTGTCCATCGACACGAATTTCTCCCTCGCTGGCGGCGACGACACCCGCCAGTATCTTGGCGAGCGTGCTCTTGCCGGATCCGGCTTCGCCGACCAGGGCCAGGGTTTCACCAGGCTCCAGAGTGAAACTGATCTGCTCGAGGGCGCGTACCGCCTCCTTGCGAAACAGCCCTCGGCGTTCAATGAAACTCTTGCCAATATTGGTCACGCGCAACAGCGGCTCGGCCTTCATTTTTTAGCTTCCTCCATATTGAGCGGGAAGTGGCAGCTGTACTGCTGATTTTTGAGTCGGGTGATGGGCGGAGTTTGGACACATAACTTCTGGGCATAGGGGCAGCGCGGACCCAGGCGGCAACCGATCGGCAGATGCTGCAACGGTGGTATGGCTCCAGGGAGGGCATTGAGCCGTGACTTATGGGGCAGTCGGCCACTGAAGTCGGGGATCGCATTCAACAAGGCGTTGGTATAGGGATGATGGGGAGTAGCCAGCAATTGCTCGCGGCTTCCGGTCTCGACCATCTGCCCGCAATACATGACGGTAATGGTCTCCGTCAGATTGGCGATGGTGGAAATATCGTTACTGATCAACAAAATGGTGGTGTTGTTGTTCTGGTTCATCCGATCCAGCAGCCGCAGCAATTGCGCCTGGGTGGTGGACTCCATGGCACTGATGGGCTCATCGGCAACCAGCAATCGAGGCTTGATGGCAATGGCCATGGCGATCATCACCTTCTGACACACCACTTCCGAGAGTTGGTGGGGGAAGGCGGCCATGACTTTCTTATGATCCTTGATGCCGACCCGGTGCAACAAGCCGATGGCGTGCTTCTTGCGCCAGAACAGGCGTTGCCACCAACGACCTTCAAATACCCGTCCCGGGATCACTTCGATGAGCTGGGCACCGATGGGCATGGAGGGATCGAGACAGGAGCGTGGCTCCTGAAAAATCATGGCAATATCACGGCCAATGACTTTACGTCGCTCGCGCGGGCTCAAACTCATCAGGTCGATGTCGTTGATCCGCATCCGATCTGCGGTGACACGCCAGTTTTCTTTCTTCATGCCCATGATCGCCTTGGCGACCAGACTCTTGCCAGAGCCCGATTCACCCACCAGACCTCGGATCTCCCCTTCATTGAGGGTCAGATTCACGCGGTCTACGGCCTTGACGCGACCTTGGGGGGTATCGATTTCGATGGTGAGGTTGCGAATATCGAGCAATGGCATCAATCAATACCCTTCTGTAACGCACTACGCAGTCCATCGCCGACCAGATTGGTGACCAGGACACTGAAGATGATGGCAAAGCCCGGCAGTGTCACGGTCCAGGCCCCGATATAGATGAGATCCATGCCGTCGGCCAACATGGTTCCCCATTCCGGAGACGGCGACTGGGCACCGATCCCCAAAAAGCAGACTGCGCTGATATCGAGAATGGCGGTGGACAATGCGCGAGTGGTTTGCGCCACTATGATGTCGACGATATTTGGCAAGATCGCCAGTCGCAGGATTCGCAACGGTGGTGAGCCATCCAGTCGGACCGCGACGATATACTCTTTTTGCAGCTCGTCATTCACAGCATTGTAGGTCGCACGGATAAACTGCGGTGTCAGGGTCAGGGTGACGGCCAGCGCCGCATTATCCAGGCCGGGTCCCAACACTGCGACCAGCACAATGGCCAGCAACAGTGATGGGATGGACAGCAAGGTATCGAGCATATGGTGCAGCACACTGGACTTTAGCCCTCGGCTCATACCCGCCAGCAGACCAACGGCACAACCGCACAGCATGGCAATCAAGGTCGCGACCACGGCACTGCCAAATGTGAGTCGGGCGCCGTAGATCAGCCGGGTCAGTAGATCCCGACCGAGATCATCAGTACCCAGGAAATGCACTATGGTACCGTGCGCGGCCCATGAAGGCGGCAATAACAAGGCATTGGGGTCTTGTTGGAGCGGATTGTAACTGACAAAGGACGGCCCGAAGATCACCACCAGCAGCAGACACGCCATGCCCCACAAGGCGGCCATGGCGACCGGATTCTCCTTATAGGCCAGCCACGTCTGGGTGACCGGTGACGGAATGCGGATTTCCGGATAGGTTTTAGCCTTGCTGGCCATAGGATTCCTTCCTCTTGGCAGGATAGAGCAGGGTGGAAAGCAGCTCGGTGGCAATATTCAGTACCACCAATACGCTGGAGATCAGCAACATACTGGCCTGGATGGCCACATAGTCGCGGCTCATGATGCTGTTAATCAGCCAGTGACCCAGACCTGGCCATTCAAAAACCTGCTCGATGACGATGGCCGAGGTGATGATGGCTCCAAATTGTAACGACAGTTGCGGCAAGATCGGTGGTAGGGCATTGCGCAAGCCGTGACGGGAGATAACCGCTAGCGGTGACCAGCCACGGCTGAAGGCGGCCTTGATATAGTTTTGTTTGAGCACTTCCAGCATAGAGCTGCGCACCAGACGTGTGACCTCGGTGATCGGTAACAGCGCCAGAGTCAAGGCGGGCAGGCACAGATGTTGTACCGCGCTCATAAAAGCAGGCCAGCGTTGGGGCCCCGCCATCAGCCAGGTGTCAATCAGCATGAAGCCGGTCACCGGTTTGATTTCGTATAACAGATTCAGTTGACCCGAGGAAGGCAACAGCTGGAAGTGCATCGCAAACGCCATGATCAGGAGCTGGGCCAGCCAGTAGACGGGGATGGAAGAGCCCAGCACGCTGAAGCCCATGATGCCGGTATCCAGCCAACGTCCCTGATTAAGCGCGGCAATGGTGCCTAATGGAATGCCGATCACCGTGGCGAGTAACACAGCCGCAAAGCAAAGCTCCAGAGTGGCAGGAAGATGCAACATGATGGTTTCGAGGATCGGCCGCCCCGATTGGCTGGACACGCCAAAGTCGCCGGAAAACAGGCGGCGCAGATAATCCAGATAGCCGCTCCACAGACTCTGTCCACCAGGACCGAGGCGATACTCCAGCCAATAGGCGAACAGGCTGAGGATCAGCAAGGTAAAGATCAACAAGTTGAGTCGTCTCAGGGTGTAGATCAGCATGTTTTATTCTCGATAGGCCCGCTTGAAGGAGATGCCCCCCATAGGGGTCAGTTCCAGATTATGCAGGTTCTTCCAACCGGCATAGAGATATTGTGAATGTGCCAGAGGGATCAGCGGAACGTCCTGATACACCATTTCCTGCATCTGCTGATAGGCTTCGATGCGTTGTGCCATCCGGGTGGTAGCAATCGCTTGTTCCATTAACCGATCAAACGCCGGCTCGCACCAGCGCGAATAGTTGGCACCTTTTTCTCCGGAGTCCTGACAACTGAGCAACGGTCGGAAGAAGCTGTCTGGATCGGCGGTATCGGCATTCCAACTCATGACGACGGCATCATGGCGCCCCTCCTGAAGCAGGATCTGCATCAGCGTGCCGCGGAGTTGGGCGACTTGTACCTCGATCCCCAACTTGGCCAGATCACTCTGGATCAGCTGGGCGGTTTTCTGCGCATTAGGGTTGTAGGTTTGATTCGCGGGTTGGACCCAAAGGGTCATCTCGAAACCAGCTTCGAGCCCGGCTTTTTTAAGCAAGGCTTTCGCGGCAATCGGGTCGTAACCGTACTCGCCAATATTCGGGTTGTGTGCCCAGGAGATGGGCGGTAATAGGGTATTGGCCCATTCACCGGTACCGAAATAGACAGCTTTGAGCAAATTATCGCGATTGATGCCCATGGCGATGGCCTGGCGCACTCGTAAATCGTCGAATGGTTTTTTCCGGACGTTCAGCGCTAAAAAAGCGGTATTGAGCGCGCTTTCCTCATCGAGTCGCAGGTGCGATTGTTTACGGATGAAATCCAGCTGGCTGGCGGCGGGAAACGCCATGACCTGGCACTCACCGGTCAGTAACTTGGCCAAACGCTTGGTCGGACGAGGGGTATAGTCAAATGCCAGTCGCTCCAATGCCGCAGGTTGATCCCAGTACAGCGGGTTGCGATGCAGGCGAATGAATTCATTGCTGCGAAATTCTTGCTGCATGAAGGGCCCGGTACCGACGGCTAGTTGATCCAGCTGCGCGGGTCGACCACTGAGAAGCAATTCCTGAGCATATTCAGCCGAGAGGATCACGGCATAATCGCTGGCTAGATTGGCGAGAAAGGAGGCATTGGGCGCGTTGAGTTCAAACTGGATCTGATGGTCGCCCAGTTTGCGGATATCCCGGATCTGCTGGCCAACGCCGGTGTTGTCAAAGAAGGGGTAATGACCGCCGGATATGTCGTGATAGGGATGGCTCGGTATCCGCATGCGGTTGAAGCTAAACAGCACATCTTCGGCTGTAAATCCACGGGTAGGGCTGAACCAGTCCACCCGATGGAATTGCACCCCTTTACGCAACGTAAAGGTGTAGGTCAACCCGTCACGACTAATGGTCCAACCCGTTGCCAGAGCCCCTTCCAGACGCTGGGTGGCGGGATTGACGGTGAGCAGTCGGTCATAGAGTTGATGGGAGAGTGAGGAGCCGAGCGTGCCTTGACCATACAGTTGCGGGTTCATGCTGGAGGGGGAGCTCTCGACACAGTAGACGGCACCGTTTTGTTGTTGTGCCTCATCCTGTTGGCACCCGACGAGCAGTAATCCCAGGCTGCAGAACAGCAGGACGCGTCCTGCGCGCCATATCTCCAAAGTGCTCATCATTCATTCATCTCATTAGCAACAGGCCTGGTATTGAGCCCATATTTGCGGAGTAATCCACGTAGCTGATCGTAACTTAAGCCAAGGGATTGTGCAGCTAATCTCTGGTTAAAGTGTTGTTGTCGCAATGTTTGTTGCAATAACTGTCGTTCGTAGTCGGCTAGGTGCTGTTTCCAGTTCAGCGGGGTTGTCGGTAACGACACTTCCTGCAGTTCCTCCGGCTCATGACGCCATGGCGAGGCAAATGGATCCAGAACCAGCGACGTCAGCGGAAGCTCGGGTTCAGCCTGTCGATACAGACTGCGTTCGATGGCATTGCGTAGCTCGCGCACGTTCCCCGGCCAGGAGTGGGCGAGCAGTTGCTGCTGAACCTCGGGACTAAATCCGGCAAAGGCAGGTAGCCCCAGCTCTTGGCTCAGGCGCTCGGCAAAGTGTCGCCCGAGCAACAAAATATCTTCACGGCGGGCGCGCAAGGGTGGCAGCGTGATGACATCAAAGGCCAGTCGATCGAGCAGGTCGGCACGGAATTGGCCATTACGACTCAAGGCGGGCAGGTTGGCATGGGTGGCGCAGACCAGCCGCACATCCACTTGCAAGGATTGTTGTCCGCCGACACGTTCGAACTCGCCATATTCGATGACGCGGAGCAGCTTCTCTTGCAAGCGGGGGCTCATGGTGGCGACTTCATCCAGAAATAGCGTGCCACCATCGGCGCGTTCAAAACGGCCGGGATGACGCTTTTGCGCTCCGGTGAAAGCGCCCGCCTCATGACCGAACAATTCGGTTTCCAGCAGGCTCTCATTGAGAGCCGCGCAATTAATGGAGATGAAGGGTTGCTGCCACCGGGAGGAGAGATAATGCAGTCGGTGGGCAAACAGCTCTTTGCCGGTACCGCGTTCACCAATCAGCAGCACAGGACGTGGGATCTGCGCCAATCGTGATACCTGCTCCAGGACCTCCACAAACGCATTGGATTCACCTAGCAACCGTTCCTCTTGCATCATTTCACCTGGTTAATTTCACCAACTATTGGTTTATTTAATCATGGTCGTTGCCACGCTAAAAGCCTATTTATATTTATTAAGATTATTAATCAATGAGTTATAAGTATCTTTGTGTCTGGCCTGATTATTGCTCTATTCGAAGTGGTAACTGTATCTGGCGAAATCAACACGCTACGCCTGGATACACTCGTGACACAGGATCTTGTAAGGAGACCACCATGGGTATTTTTTCTCGTTTGACCGATATTGTGAATGCCAACCTCAACAGCTTGCTGGACAAAGCCGAAGATCCGCCCAAGATGGTGCGATTGATCATTCAGGAGATGGAAGAGGGACTGGTGCGCGAGCGCTCCAATCTGGCCCGTTATCTGGCCGATAAGAAGGAATTGCGTCGGCAACAGGAGCGCAATCAGTCTCAACTACAAGACTGGCAGAGTAAGGCGGAATTGGCTTTGCAAAAGGGTCGTGACGATCTGGCCCGTGCTGCCCTGATTGAAAAGGGCAAACAGCAGCAACTGGTCGATGCCTTGAGTCAGGAGTTTACCGCGGTTGAGGAGGGGATTGCCAAATTGACGGCGGAAATTGAGCTGTTGGAAGCCAAGCTGGAGGATGCGCGCGGACGTCAAAAAGCCATGTTGCTGCGTTCGGCGGCGGCTCAGAGTCGGCTGAACGTGCAGCAGCACGGACAGCGTGCGACGCCGCACTCCATCATGGAGAAATTTGATCGGATGGAGCGCAAGATCGAAGAAATGGAAAGCAAAGCCGATGTATACCATCCGAATCCCAGTTTGCAGCAACAATTTGCCGAACTGGAGGCTGACGATGCGATATCCCGTGAGTTGGCTGCCATGAAGGAGCGGTTGCAAACCGCTGCCACAAAGGAGGAGTAAATGAGCGCCATCTGGATAGTTTTTGTGGTGCCTGCGATCCTGTTCATGATCTTCGTCGCTCCGATCTGGCTGGTGCTGCACTATCGTAGCAATCGCCAGTTGGGGAACGGTCTCAACGAACAAGAGTTGGCTCGTCTGACGGCTCTGGTGGCCCAGGCTGAATTGTTGCAACAACGAGTGCATACCCTGGAGCGGCTACTGGATGTTGATAATCCGCAGTGGCGTGGCGATGGGGAACCGCGAGGAGGTGGACATGAGTAAGAACCTGTACCGGGATCCCCAGCGGGGTGCGCTGGGGGGGGTCTGTGCTGGACTGGCGGATTACCTGGGCGTCGAGATCTGGGTGGTGCGGCTGGTCGCAGTGACGGCGCTGATCTTTGCTTCCTTTCTGACGATGCTGCTCTATCTGGCAGCCTGGGCCATGTTGGATAAAAAGCCCAGAGTCGAGGGCGGAGCGAGCGCGAGTTATGGTGCGGCACAACTCAAACAGCACGGCTGGCAGCAAGGCTTAATGCCCCACCAGGCTCTGGATCGCACGGCCCAGCAGCTGGATGCGCTCGAGCGGCGCTTGCAGGCTATGGAGCGCTGTGTTACCTCCAAGGAATACCAACTTCGTCGTGATCTGCAGAGGCTGTAATGACCCTGTTTGACAAGTATCAGTGGCAACAATGGCAGGAAAAAGCAGAGACACTGGTCAATCGTTCGCTGGATCGCCACCTGCGATTGGCGGTGACCGGACTCTCCCGGAGTGGGAAAACTGCGTTCATCACCGCCTTGGTGCAACAGCTGGAGCAGGCCGGATTTTCTGCCCGCTTGCCCCATTGGCAGGTGCTGCAATCGGGACGCCTGCTGGGTGCGCGTCGGGTACCCCAGCGCCATCACCATATCCCGAGTTTTCCCTATGAGGCCGGGCTTACCAGCTTGTATGTCGATCCGCCGCAGTGGCCCGAGCCAACACGAGGCGTGAGCGAGATCCGTCTGGAATTACGCTTTGACAGTCATCATCCCCTGTTGCGTCATCTCAAGCGGGATGCCAGTTCGCTGTTTCTGGATATCGTCGATTACCCCGGTGAGTGGCTGTTGGATTTGCCGTTGCTGGAGATGAGCTATCAGCAGTGGAGCGAGCAGATGCGACACCAGCTGGCGGATCCGGTCCTGACCGCTGCCGCCAGCGAGTGGCTGGCATTGGGGGCCGGCTTGTCGCTGAGTGAGCCAGGGGATGATGGCGCCCTGCGGACCCTGGCCGCCCGTTATACTGACTGGTTGCATCATTGTAAGTCCCAGCTGGGTTTGTCGTTGATCCAGCCCGGTCGTTTCGTGCTGCCGGGAGAGTATGCGGATGCTCCCATGTTGCAGTTCGTGCCCTGGGTCTGGGAGCCGCTAGCGGAAACCGCTATTCCAGGCTCATTACAGGCGATGCTGGAGGAGCGGTTTGCCTCCTACAAACAGCATCTGGTCCAGGGATTCTACCGCGATCATTTCGCCTCCTTCGATCGTCAGATCGTGCTGGTGGATTGTTTGCAGCCCTTGCAAGCCGGCGCCCGAGCATTTGCCGATCTGGAGCAGACATTGGCGCTGTTGATGCGCAGTTTTCACTATGGCCAGAGCAGCTGGCTGCGACGGCTGTTTGCCCCCCGGATCGACAAGCTGCTGTTTACCGCCAGTAAGGCCGACCATGTCACGCCAGATCAGCATGCCAATCTGCAGAGCCTGCTGCGGGATTTGGTCCAGCGCGCGTATGGCGTGGCGAGATTTGAGGGCATCACCATCGAATGTTTACCCATCGCATCGGTGCGCTGTTGTGATTATCGGCAGGTGACCCATGAGGGACGGACCCTGACCGCATTGTCAGGCACCACCCTCGATGGTGAGCCGGTACACCTGTTTCCTGGTGAAGTCCCTGCCGCGCGTCCAGGCGGTGATTACTGGCGCGCGGACACCCCGTTCGGGTTTATCGCGTTACGTCCTCCAAGCTTGCAGCCCGGAGTGGCGATGCCTCATTTGCGCCTGGATCAGGTTCTGGAGTTTTTGCTGGGAGATAAGATGCAATGAGTACGACCGAGGAACAGCCGCGGCCACAGGGGCGTGTCGATCTCCCCTTGCCTGCGGAGGAGCCAGCCTTGCCGCATCAGGGAGCCATCCGGCTGTCGGAGTCTGAATTAGCGCACAGTCAACCGTACGAGGATCCACTCGCCAGTGCCACCGAGGACTTGGTGCCACGGGCGTTACAGCGTCGTCGCTTCGGGGCTCTAGGCTGGGGATTGGCCGGGGTCGCCTCGCTCAGTGTGGTGCAGTTGGGGAGTTTCGTCTGGCAATCATTTCAGGATTCCTGGCTGTGGGGCGGACTCTGGGCTGGCGCACTGGGACTGTTAGCGGTTGGCGGGGCCCGTCTGTTGTGGCGCGAGTGGCGCGAGTTGCATCTGCTTAAACGACGGCAGGATAGCCAGAGCCAGGCGCGGGTGTTGCTGCAATCGAATCAGCCGGATGGCGCCCGTGGTTTTTGCGAGGCCCTGGCGGTCCAAACCGGTGCCAATCGATCGGCAGGATATGCCCGCTGGCAGGCGGATTGTGAGTTACACCACAGCAGTGTCGAACAACTGCGACTCTATAGCCAACAAGTGCTTAGCGAGCAGGATCGACAAGCCCGAGCCAGCATCTCGCGCTGGAGTGGTGAGGCGGCGGTGCTGGTTGCCATCAGCCCGTTGGCGAGTGTGGATATGTTGCTGATCCTCTGGCGCAGCCTGAAAATGATTGATGAAGTAGCCGCCAGCTATGGTATCCGTTTGGGTTATTCCAGTCGGATCCGGCTGTTGCGGCAAATCGCTCGTCATATGCTCTATGCCGGAGCCGCCGAGCTGATCACCGATGTGGGTCTCGACTGGCTGGGGGCGGAGCTCTCGGCTCGTCTCTCCGCCCGGCTGGCGCAAGGAGTTGGTGCGGGCTTGTTGACCGCGCGTCTTGGGCTGCAGACCATGCAGGTTTGTCGTCCCATTCCTTTCAGTGCCGACGAAAAACCGCGTTTGGGCCAGATCCGTCGCGAATTGTTGTCGCTGCTGGCGAGTAAATTGGGTCGTGTGTTGACCGGAGCGACGGTAACCGTCCCAGCAGACGCCATAGTCGGTGCTGAAGTCGAGACCACAGGCGATTCCAGAATAAATTAGATTTCATATGAAGCCGTATTGGTCCACAGTAGTGTCACAACTCACCACACACTCAGGTCGCGCATGTTGGTGCCAGGAAACAGGTACCACGCGGACACATGATGGAGAACGAGGAACATGGGAATGAGCGGATCCACATGCATGATGACGGCAACCCAAAGTAGGGCTCTGATGAAGAGCTGGCGGCGATTTCTTTGGCCGATCAGCGGGTTACTACTGGTATTGGGGTTGAGTGGCTGTGATGTCAATCGCATCCCTACGCTGGATGAGCAGACCAAAGCAGCCTGGGCGCAGGTTGAAAATCAGTACCAGCGTCGCGCCGATCTGATCCCCAATCTGGTAGCAACGGTCAAAGGATATGCCAGCCATGAACGGGAGACGCTGCAAGCCGTCACCGAGGCGAGGGCGAAGGTAGGGAGCATGCGTCTGGATGCCGCTGCCTTGAGTGATCCGGCTCAGATGAAAGCCTTTGAGCAGGCACAGGGACAGCTGAGCGGAGCACTGCAGCGTTTGATGGTGGTTGCGGAGAAGTATCCGGATCTGAAAGCAAACCAGAATTTTCTGAGTCTGCAGGCTCAGCTTGAAGGGACTGAAAACCGCATCAGTGTAGCGCGACGTGACTACATCGCGGCGGTGCAGGCCTTCAATACTGAGATCCGTACCTTCCCGGGTCTTATCTGGCATAAAGTTCTGTATAGCGAGTTAGCGCCAAAAGAAAACTATGAAGCCACCAAGCCCGGTGCCGAGCAGGCTCCTGAGGTGAACTTCTGATGAAGGGGATGGCCAGACGTGTACCCTGGGCGGCTTGCTGGCTCACCCTGTTGCTGCTGTTCTCCGTCATGGTACGAGCCGAGGTTGCCTTTCCAGCATTGACCGGGCGGGTGGTGGATCTGGCCGGGATCTTGACGGCGGATGAGCATGAGCAACTGGTTGCACAGCTGACCGAGCATGAACGCCAGACCAGTAACCAGTTGGTGGTCGTCACTGTGCCGACCCTGGATGGTCTGAGCATCGAAGAGTATGGCTATCAGCTGGGGCGACACTGGGGCATTGGTACGCGAGAGCATAGCAATGGTGTGCTCTTGATCCTGGCTTTGCAGGAGCGCAAGGTGCGTATCGAGGTTGGTTATGGGCTGGAAGGGGCTTTGCCGGATGCGATCGCGGCCAATATTATCCAGACCCGCATACTGCCGCACTTTAAACAGGGTGATATGGCGGCGGGTGTCAGCGCCGGGGTGAGTGCCATTTTGCAGGCAGCCCAGGGCGAATATAAGCCGAAGAAGGTCAGCCACAAGAATGGTTACTCGAGTCTGATTTTCTGGTTCTTGCTGCTGGCATTTGTCGGATTGACCTTTCTAAGCATGTTTGGTCCTCCTGGTTTACGACAGGCACTTCGTGGAAGCTCCCATCGCAACGGCGGTTGGGGCGGCGGCTGGGGCAGTGGTGGCTCTGGGGGCAGTGGTTTCGGTGGTGGTGGGTTTAGCGGCGGTGGCGGCGGATTTGGCGGCGGCGGTGCATCGGGTGGTTGGTAACGGAGTGGGTCATGAGTTTAATGAATGATGGGTTTGCCGATGAGCTGGCTCAACAGATCCAGCTCATCGAGGAACAAACAGATGCCGAGATCGTCACGGTCCTGGCGCGGCAGAGTGATGACTATCTGTACATCCCGACACTCTGGGCGGCGTTTATCGCCATGTTGACGCCGTTGATGGCCTATGAGCTGGGGTTCTGGCTGGAGTGGCAGGATATCTTTATCTGGCAATGGGGGATCTGGTTCGTGGCATCTGTTGCCTGTCGCTGGATGCCGCTGAAAATGCTGCTTGTGCCTCGTCATGTTCGTCGACACCGAGCTAGCCTGATGGCGCGCCAGCAATTTCTGGCCCAAGGACTGCACCATACCCGGGAGCGCCTGGGCGTGTTGATTTTTGTCTCTGAAGCCGAACGTTATGTGGAAATTCTGGTGGATCAGGGGATTGCCGCGCGGGTTGATGATAGCGAGTGGCAGCAGATCATTAACGATTTCGTGCAGCAGCTCAAATCGGGTCAGATTG
Source organism: Pseudaeromonas pectinilytica (assembly GCF_054780855.1). Taxonomy (NCBI): domain Bacteria; kingdom Pseudomonadati; phylum Pseudomonadota; class Gammaproteobacteria; order Aeromonadales; family Aeromonadaceae; genus Pseudaeromonas; species Pseudaeromonas pectinilytica. The sequence continues at coordinate 35,514 of NZ_BAAGVN010000362.1, read as the reverse complement.
ACGTGGGTTATCGGCAATGCGTCGCACAAGTGGGGGCCCGGTTAATCACCCTGTTCCCAGCCAGCGCTCCCCAACAGCAGCTGTCGAATCGTCTGGTGCGACTCAATTGACGGCAAGTTTGGTTGCCTTGCACCGCAGGTAGTGAGCGTACCGCTTTGACCTTGCATCCGGCGCTTTTGCTCGGGAATTACCGAGCCATTTTTTAGTTGAGACATGAGATGTTTGATACCCCACAAAGTGATGTGCGCATCATTGGCCATCGTGGTGCTGCTGCTGTCGCGCCGGAAAATACCCTTGCATCCTTCCGTGCCGCCGCGGCTTTGGGTGTCCGCTGGGTCGAGATGGATGTCTCTGTGCTGGCGGATGGTGCTCCCGTCATCTTTCATGACGAAGAGCTGGAGCGGTGCAGTAATGGCCGAGGGCGACTCGCCGAAGTTGACTTCGCCTATGTGCAGCAGTTGGATGCCGGTTGTTGGTTTGCGCCACAATTTTCCGGAGAGCGGATCCCGACCCTGAGCGAGGCGTTGCAGGAAATCCAACGTCTAGGCATGGGGCTGAATCTTGAAATCAAGCATGATGGGCTGGGTTTGGAGCGGTTGGTCGCTTCTGTGCTGACGACATTGGCACACGAGTGGCGCGACAGCGACAAGCTCTTGTTGTCCAGCTTCAATCATCAGGCGTTATGTCTGTGCCAGCATCAGGCGCCTCACCTGCGCCGCGGGCAATTATATGAGTCGATTCCTGCGAACTGGCAGCAAGAGTTGCAGGACATTGAGGCATATAGCTTGCACTGCGACTACCAGGCACTCGATGCCATGTTGGCTCGGAGTATCAAGGCGGCGGGTTATCGGTTGCTCTGTTATACGGTAAATGACCCGCAAGCCGTTGCTCGACACTGGGCATGGGGAATGGATGCCATATTCACCGATGATCCGGCTCGTTTTTTAGGGAATGACTGATGGCTCAAGTCGTTACATTGCTCACAATCAGTAGGCTCCCTAGCATTGCAATGAAATAATATGCACTACGCTGATGGTAGGTCAGGATAGAGAACATGCGTGCAGCGTGTTCGCAGGGTGCGGTAGCGGATTGCGGTTTCCAACGGGTAATTTGGCGGCGGCGTCGCCTCAAGGGGAATGGGCTCATGAGTGATGATCTGCTCTTTATCGACGATGAACCGGCTCAAGAGACGGTGCGTAGCTTGGCGCAGTGGCAGGTTATGATCCTGGACGACGAACCAGCGGTGCACGAGGTAACCCGGCTGGTCATGTCGGGATTTACCTTTGATGGTAAAGGACTGGAGTTTATCCATTGCTATAGTGCCGGTGAGGCCGTCGATATTCTGAGTGAACGCAATGATATCGCCCTCATCCTGCTGGATGTGGTGATGGAGACCGATAGTGCTGGACTGGATCTGGCCCGCTATATCCGTGAAGACCTGAAAAATCTGAATGTCCGTATCGTGCTGCGTACCGGGCAGCCTGGGCAAGCGCCGGAAGAGCATGTGATCAAGACCTATGACATCAACGATTACAAAGAAAAGACCGACCTGACCCATGGCAAGCTGATGACGGTATTTTATGCCTCCTTGCGAGCCTATCGGGACATTATGCGTCTGGAGCGCGCCCGATTGGGATTACGCCGGGCCATTGATGCCATCACCGAAGTCTACGATTCTCACAACTTACGACGTTTTGCTTCTGCGGTGCTGGAACAGGTCAACTATCTGCTGAACCTGGATGGCGATGGTCTCTGCGCCAGTCGGGTTTCCGCCTATGCCGCGTCTTCCGAAGATGGACGACTCAAGGTGCTCGCCGCTACGGAAGCCTATTCCGGCCTGCAGATTGATGAGGATGTCGAGCAGTTACCCTCCGATGTGCAGGAGGCATTTCACAATGCGTTGCGGGATCGCCGCAGCCAGTTCGGCGCTCACTACTTTACCTGCTATTACCACAGCAAGGCCGGTTCCGAGACCGTGGTCTATATGTCGTTTGCGGATGTAATCAGCGCCGATGCCCGGGAATTGCTGGAGATCTTTACTGCCAACGTTGCCATCACCTACGAGAGTCTGCTGCTGCGGGAAGAGATTGAGGATACTCAGCGATCGACCATTTTCATTCTCGGTGAGGCGGTAGAAAAACGTTCCAAAGAGACGGGCGCCCATGTCAAGCGGGTCGGTGAAATTGCAGCATTACTGGGTCAGCTCTCGGGTATGAACCTCCGTGATGTCGAATTCTTGCGGCAGGCCGCTCCGCTGCATGATGTCGGTAAAATCGGCATTCCGGATCGTGTACTCAACAAGCCAGGCAAGCTGGATCCAGATGAGTGGGCAATTATGCAGACTCACGCCCTGATTGGCTTTGAGGTGCTCAACAAGTCGGACAAGCGAGTGCTGCAGTTGGGTGCGACCATAGCGCATGAACATCATGAAAGCTGGAATGGTGAGGGATATCCTCGTGGCTTGAAGGGAGCTGATATCCATATCGCTGGGCGGATTGTGGCGATTGCGGACGTGCTGGATGCTTTGGTCAGCCCGCGCTGTTACAAGATTGCCTGGCAATTCAGTGATGCCGTTGACTATATCCGACAGGGGGCTGGGCGGCATTTCGACCCGGAACTGGTCGCATTATTTTTAGCCAATTTACCCGCGATTGAAGAGATTTATCGCAAGTATCCGGATTAACGGGTGGTAGGCTGCAGATAGAAGTGAGGCTGCCATGGGCAGCCTCACTGATGTTTGATGATGCGAATAGATTAGGACTCGATACCCTGGCTGCGCAGGTAATCTTCGTAGTTGCCACCAAAGTCGATAATCTTCTCGGGGGTAATTTCCAGCACTCGAGTGGCCAGGGAGCTGACGAATTCACGGTCATGAGAGACAAAAATCAGGGTGCCCTGATACATCTCCAGCGCCATGTTCAAGGATTCGATGGATTCCATGTCCAAGTGGTTGGTCGGTTCATCCATCACCAGAATATTGGTGCGTTGCAGCATCAGCTTACCGAATAGCATCCGCCCTTTCTCACCACCGGAAAGAACCTTCACCGATTTTTTGATGTCATCCTGACTGAACAGCAGACGCCCTAAAATGCTGCGGACCGCCTGCTCATCATCACTTTCATGTTTCCAGTCCGCCATCCAGTCGAAGACGGTCTTATCGGTCTCGAAGTCAGAGGCATGGTCCTGAGCGTAATAACCAATTTTGGCATTTTCCGACCACTTGATGCTGCCCGCATCGGGGGTTAACTCACCCACCAGCGTCTTGATCAGTGTGGATTTACCAATCCCGTTGGCGCCGAGGATGGCAATCTTTTCACCGACTTCCACCATCAGACGGAAATCTTTGAACAGTGGCCCCTTGTCGTAACCCTTGGCCAAGTTTTCGATTTCGAGAATATTGCGATACAGCTTCTTCTCCTGCTCGAAACGGATGAAAGGGTTCTGGCGACTGGATGCCTTGACCTCTTCAATCTTGATTTTTTCAATCTGTTTAGCGCGGGAAGTGGCCTGGCGCGACTTGGAGGCGTTGGCACTGAAGCGACTGACAAAGGATTGCAAATCGGCAATCTGGGCTTTCTTCTTGGCGTTATCAGAGAGCAGACGTTCGCGTGCCTGAGTGGCCGCTGTCATGTATTCATCATAGTTGCCCGGGTAGACGCGCAACTCGCCGTAATCCAGATCCGCCATGTGGGTGCAGACCATATTCAGAAAATGGCGATCGTGCGAGATGATAATCATGGTGCTGTTGCGTTCGTTCAGCACTTGCTCAAGCCAGCGGATAGTATTGATATCCAGGTTGTTGGTCGGTTCGTCGAGCAACAGGATATCCGGATTGGAGAACAGCGCCTGCGCCAGCAACACCCGCAATTTCCAGCCGGGGGCCACTTCACTCATCGGGCCTGTGTGCTGTTCCACCGGAATGCCAACACCCAGCAGCAGTTCACCGGCTCGGGATTCAGCGGTGTAGCCATCGTATTCGGCTACTTTGCCTTCAAGCTCGGCCGCACGCATATAATCATCGTCGCTGGCTTCCATATTGGCGTAGATGGCGTCACGTTCTGCGATGGCGGCCCATAGCTCGTTATGGCCCATCATCACCACGTCAATCACGCGCATCTCTTCATAGGCGAATTGATCCTGCTTCAACTTACCGAGGCGCTCGTTCGGGTCAAGGTATACGTTGCCCCCGCTCGGCTCCAAGTCACCACCGAGGATCTTCATAAAGGTCGACTTGCCGCAACCGTTGGCACCGATCAGGCCATAGCGATTGCCATCGCCAAATTTAACGGAAATGTTTTCGAACAGCGGCTTGCTGCCGAATTGCATGGTGATGTTGTTGGTAGAAAGCAAGATTAAGCTCCAGCCGGTGAAGGCGAGTGGTGGCCATCAGGGCTCCGCACGCGCGAACCTAGGCCAATTAATGAAAACAGGCGCCATAGTAGCGATCTTGCTCACAAAGTTCAAAGCAAGGAAGGAAAACTGGTGGTTGCTTCAAGGACCCAGAGCTCATTTGGGGGCCTTTTGCGGCGCTTTTATCAGGATCCGCTAGATTTTAACCAATGTCCTTGGCAAGAGAACGTATCGATGCGCGAATTTCTTTCCCGCTTCAAACTCACCACCCTGTTGTTGGTGATCGCCATGTGTCCGGTGGTGTATGCACTACTCGTCGGAGGGTACCTGATTTCTGGCTTGCAGCAATCTGTCGATCAGGATCAACAGACACTTCGTCTGATGGAGGTGACTCGTGCTTTGGATCGGGCGGTGGATGCTAATGCGGCAGAGCGTGGGATCAGCATGGGCTATCTTGCCAGCAAGGGTGGTCGTTTTGTCGATGAGCTTCGGCACGCTCGTCAGCAGAGTGACGAGGCTCTCCAGCAGTTGAGACAACAACTCGCCGATGTGGAGCAGTTAACCGTATTAGCACGGATCCCCGCATCCTTTGAGCTGCGAGCGGCGATCCGGAGCCAGGCGGATCAGCTCGACTCCAAAGGGGTCTTTGCGGCATACAGTCAGCTCAATGGCGGTTCGCTGGATGGGTTGCGGGTTTTAATCAACCGGATCCCGGTTGAAACCGTTCGTGAACAAGCTCAGGCGCTACTGGAGTTGTTGTCACTCAAAGAGAATACCGCGCAACTCAGAGGACTGGTGAATGGCATGCTCAGTGCTAATCACGCCACCCCTGATGCTTTGTTTAAGTTGCTCGCCTTGAACACGGAGGATGGACGGCTGATGGCACAGCTGGAACTGACGGCATCACCAGACTTGCAGGTTGCGGTGCAACAATGGCGGCAGGGAGCTGAAGGGCTTGCCGTCAAAACCATGCTGGATCGGGTTCGGCAGCAGGGGGCCGGTCCCTATTCCGGTTTACAGGCGGGCTCCTGGTTTAACGCGGTAACAGCCCATATTCAGCAGTTGAGCCAGCTTTCAGCGACCCAGTTGCAATCCATGATGACGTATACCCGACAGCGGGTGCAGAGCAACCAATCTGCGGTCTGGATAGCCGGTTTCCTGGCTGTCAGTTCGACTATTCTGCTGATTGGCATGAGTTGTCTGCTGATCCGGATCACCAGTCAACGAGTTCGAGGCATCGAAAAAACGCTGACGGCGATCGCCGAGCACCAGGATTTGACCCTACGGATTTGCGATCCTGGACAGGACGAATTAGCTCATATCAGTACTGCGGTCGATAACTTATTGCAGCAGATGGTCCGCCTGCTTGGGGAGATCCATGCTCATTCAGTGGAGGCGCAAGCCGTTGCCAAAGCTGTTGATCAGTTGAGCGGGCAGGGGCAACAGCAAGCGGCCATGACCCATCAACATGCCGATCAAATTGCTGCTGCCGTGACCCAGATGGCGCAGTCCAGCGTCGAGGTTGCCCGGCACACCCAGCAGGCGGCTACTGATACTCAGGCCGTACGTGGCCTAGGGGCTGAAAATCGGGATATCAGCCGTCATGCCAATCAACTCATCACCACCTTGAGCCATGAAATCAAGTTGACCCATGGCGAGGTTGAGCAGTTAGCGGCCCGTAGTCAGCAGATCGGCTCGATTCTGGATACCATCAGTGCTATCGCCGAGCAGACGAACCTGTTGGCGCTCAATGCGGCCATTGAAGCCGCGCGTGCGGGCGAGCAGGGCCGAGGTTTTGCCGTAGTGGCCGATGAAGTCCGGCAATTGGCCAGCAAGAGTCAAGGCGCGACCGAAGAGATCCGGACTATGATTGCGGCGTTGCAACAGGGTGCCAAACAAGCGCTGGAGAAAACGATCCGCAGTCATGCCTGCACGGAGCAGACTGCGGAGGCGATTGGGCGTTCTGAACATGCCATGGTGACGTTATTTAGCCATATTGATAGCCTCAGTGGCGTCATCGGACAAATTGCCGAGTCGGTGGACGAACAAACCCGAGTCGCACAGATGCTGAATGAGCAGGTAGAGCAGGTTGCGCTCCTGGCCGATGGGACGCGACAGGTGGTCATTGAAAGCCATCAACAGACGGTGTTGCTGGATCAAGCCGCCAGCTTGATCCATCAGGAGCTGGCGGCTTTTCGGCTACAGTCGTAGAGGGTCGTTGCTAGGTTCGAGGTGTCAGTATTTGCTCGCAGCGAAGTGGCAGGATCGGTAGCGGCTTGGGTTTTGAGCTGCTGCTGACTTCCGTAGGACCACTAAACCAGCTTTTCAACTCGTCATCACAACCGTCACCCGGCGGGATTGGTTTTTGCGCTTGGCAGTCCCGGGCGCCATTAGGACATTGCAAGCGGACATGCAGATGAGCCCGATGGCCGAACCAGGGGCGGATCCGGTGGAGCCAACTGCGATCGCCCGTCGTTTGTGCACACAGAGCCTGCTTGATCGCAGGATGCACAAAAATACGCTCCACCCGTGAGTCGGATGCGGCTAACCGGAGCAAGGTTTGTTGCTGTGCGCTGAAGGCGCGACTCACATGCCGGTTATCAGCGCGGACCATATCCAAAGGGGTTGGATTGGCCAACTGTTGCCGGGACAATGGTGGGGCGGCAAACCGGAACCAGATATCCACATCTAGACCATTCTGGTGGCTGCGATGACCTGAGCTAAACGGTCCGCCTCGCACCATGGCCATGTCACCAATCAATAGCGGTGGCAGTCCTTGGGATTGGCTGCGCGCGACTAAATCATGCAGGTAATCCACCAGCACCGGATGACCGAAGTAACGCCGCTGGGCTGGGCGCAACAGTTGATAACCCTGGCCATGCAACGCCATCTGCTGGCTACCTTGTAAACATCCGGCACTGTAAGAGCCTATGGGTTCTGGATGTCCGGGGGCTGGTGTTGTCAGCAAAGGCCAGGGATTCCCCAAGGCCAGTGCCAAGAATAGATGTACCACTCGATAGTTCCTTGGATACGCAGGCTAAAGCATGGTGCTATTCGAGCCTGAATTGAGTGGTTGTGCAAGTGATTGCTGCCATGACATTGTGATTAACCATAACGCTCCACTGGGAGCGTTATGGTCGTCGGTATTAGCTGGTGTCTCAGCTAGCGCACACCAGCAACAAGACGGCTCGTGCACCAAGGGTGTAGCTGGTGCCGACCTCCGGCAGTGGCCGCCCATGAGAGTTGATATCATCGGGTGCCGAGAGACTGGTATCGGTGATCCGCAACCAGGTCCCTTGCGGGTTATGGGGCGGGGGAGGCAATTCCAGTGTCAAGGGTTCCCAGAACGCGTTGAAGAAGGCGTAGTAGTCAGCCTCATGGCTGAGTGAATAGGCGGTAAGCCCGATAGCTCGCGAGTCGTCACCCCAGTCAGGCGCATAGGGTTTGACGCCGTGCCAGACGATGCGGGCGTTTTCCAGGGCATCGCCCAAGGAAATCAAATCGGATGTCCCAGTCCCGCGCAAGGCGCGATAGCTCAGCAGCTCACGCACAAACCGGAACATCTCGTCACGCTCTGGGCTGGAGTCCCAGTTCATCCAGCTGATGGCGTTATCCTGGCAGTAGGCATTGTTGTTACCCTGCTGGCTGCGTAGCCGCTCATCCCCCATCAGCAACATAGGGGTACCGACCGAGATCAGATTAATCGCCATCAGGTTCTTGGCCTGACGCAGGCGCAGGGTTAGCAACTCGGGATCATCAGTGGGACCTTCGACGCCATGATTCCAGCTGTAGTTGGCATCACTACCGTCCCGATTCTCCTCACCATTGGCCAGATTGTGTTTTTGGTTATAACTGACCAGATCCCACAGCGTAAAACCATCATGGCACGTGACGAAATTCAGACTCTTGTGAGGATCGGCATAGGGTGCCTGATAGATATCCGGACTACCGGTCAGACGGCTGGCCAGGCGGGACACCATGCCTCTGTCGCCTTTGATAAAGCTACGCACATCATCCCGGAAATGGCCATTCCATTCGCGCCAACGCGCACCAGCCATGCGGCCCACTTGATACAGGCCACTGGCATCCCAGGCTTCGGCGAAGATCTTGGTCTCTGCCAGGGTGTAATCGCTGTCGATGGCCAGCAGAGTGGGCGGATCATTCAGCGGATGTCCGTTCTTGTCGCGCGAGAGAATGGCTGCCAGATCGAAACGGAAACCGTCGATGTGCATCTCTTCTTTCCAAAAGCGCAAACTGTCAGTGATCAGACGTTTAGTCATCGGATGGGAGGCATTCAGGGTATTGCCGCAACCGGAGTAGTTGGTATTGAAGCGACGACTCTCATCAAGGATATAAAACGCCGAATTATCGAGGCCGCGGAAGCAAAAGGTCGGACCTTCATCATCGCCTTCGGCGGTGTGGTTATAGACCACATCCAGGATGACTTCGATATTGGCTTTGTGCAGCGCCTTGACCATGTCACGAAACTCATCCAGCACACCATTATAACTGCTGTCACTGGCGTATTGGGCATGGGGTGCAAAGAAGCCCATTGGGCTATAGCCCCAATAATTGCTGTTACCGGGACGCGCATCCTGAGGGTCGAACTGGAAGACCGGCAGTAGTTCTATGGCCGTGATACCCAATTCTTGCAGGTAAGGGATCTTGTCGATGACGCCAGCGTAGGTTCCGCGACGGACTTGAGGCAGTCCAGAGCTGGGATCCTTGGTAAAACCGGCGACATGCATCTCGTACACCACGGAGGCGGAGAGTGGATGCCGCGGCATTTTGTCCTCTTCCCAGTCATAGTTCGCCATGGAAATGACGGCGCACTTGGCGCAGCCTTCCAAATTAGATCCGGGCGCAGCTGCTTTTTGCCGATCGTAGTTGTCAGGCAGGACGATCCGCTTGGCATAGGGATCGAGCAATACTTTCTCTGGCTCCCAGCGGTTACCCGGCATATTCAATAACAGGGTCGGGATGCGCCAACCATACAGTTGTCCCGGCAGGACTCCTGTGACATGCACATGCCAGTAATAGCCAGAGCGGTGATTTGGTGCCTTGAGAAGAATGACTTCTGGGTCTGTGTCCAGCTCAGAGCGAAACAACAGTAGTTCCATCTCTTTGGCAAAACGCCCCCAGATGGCGAAATTGACCCCGTCGTGTTCGACGGTGGCGCCGAGTTCTCGGCAGTGGCCAGCGGTTATCACCTTGGTCATTTTCATGGCAAACATCCTGTCAACTGTCCTTTCATGCAGATAGCAATGGTACTGCATATGCGTCGGGGCGGAAGGGGGGATATCTGAAAAAGTATCTTGAAAAGGTTATTTTTTGATATCCAGCCGTAGTTGGGGGACTCTTATGCCTACGAACTGTCTATTTTTTATGCCGCATGGATCACGGAAATAGATTGAGTCCTTATAAAACTGGAACTTATAGCAGGGTAATCACTCTAATTTTTCCGATGCTATCGCGTCTCGGATCGACAACTGATCCGCTATGCCATCAGGAATAATCCGATTTTTGCAGTGAGCGGCATACCCACTCGACAGACGGATATTCCGCTTAACTCGCAATGAAAATAGGGTGACAAGGAGTGCTAAACCATGCTCAAAGAGCTGCTGATCGTCGGTTGTTGTTGGCTCCCAATGTCAGGGGTGGTGTGTGCGAACGAGGTTCACACGAGATCCAGTGACGTGGTATCGCCCTCGATCTATGGCGAGTGGAAGCTGGTGGGCGCATCGATGGCGGTCCCGGTAAACTGCCGGCGGACCCTGATGCGGATCTCCCCGGATGGCTATGTCAGTGAACAGAGTCAATCTGCCCACGGAGAGCTATTTTCCTTTCGTGCTCAAGCTCGTATCAAACAACAGGGCAGTCGATTTTTGTTGACGCTCAGTTCGCCACAACACAATGGCAAACCGGATTGTCTGGGCAATCCGGCCCGTTATATCAGCAGCAATTTTTTGAACTCGGTTCATCTGCAACTCAATGGTAACCGGCTGTATCACTATCTGGGGAGTGATCAGCAGGCGGGTTATCTGCGCTATGAGCGCGTGCCATTGGCTGAACGTCGGTAGTCCAGAGTTCGAAATCGCTAACCGGACAATTTCCAGTCAAAGGCCGTCGCGGTCGGACGATGGCCATGGCTGCTGCGAAGTGGGTGTGATTGCCACAGGGGCAAGAAGAGCAACTCCATCTGTCGGGCGCGCGCCAAATCAAAAAGCCCTACTGCACTTGCTGCTTCAGCACTGATGTTGCCTTGCAGAACATCGACAAAATGGTGCGCAACCTGATGATTGGCGCGGATCCAGGGGTTGACCTCGGCGGGCTCCCCATCCGTGATGGCCACTCCGTCCGCCAGCAATGGCTCGAACCACCAGCCGCGCTCGGGACGAAAACCACCGCGCAGTTGATAAGCGTTCTGGCTACCGATCAGGGTCATATCAAAGTGCAACCCGGGCATAGGCCAATCACAAAGCAATATATCTAGCAGGGCTCCCTGACAGGTGAACTGTACGGTCATGTTATTGCCCTGACCGGCAATCACCCCTTGGTACTTGAAATCATCGAACAGGGTATAGAGCAGAGAGAACGGATGCACTACATCTTCGACGAACCATTCAACCGGGCTCTTGGGGTAGGGCAGGTTCACGCCGACAACGAGGCAGATGCGGCGGAGCTCTCCAAGATCGCCAGCCTGGATCCGGGCTTTGAGGGCCTGCGCGGTTTGCAAAAGGGTGAATGGATAGCTGACATAGATGCGGGATGAAATCAGCGATGAGAAGGCAACCTGATTGTCGGGGGTTATGCCGAGGGGCTTTTCACAGAGGATGGCTCGATCCTGAAGCGCTTGCAGATAACCTAAATGACTCGACGTCGGGGTAGCGATGGCGATGACATCGCAGTCGACCAAGGTATCAAGATCGGTACCGAAACGCGGGATCTGCTCCTCTTGCGCGATACGTGCCACCAGATCCGCATCGTGGGCCATTAGGGCATCGACCTGACACCCGGCTTGTCGTAGGCCAGCGACGTGGACGCGGCCCCAGTTGCTGCCGATCACTCCGGCAGTGAGTGTGGTTTTGTTCTGGTTCATTTTTTAATCCCGTGAATCCTGGTGGGTACGAGTCTGGTTGCTCGCCCCTATTGTTATGATGTTGTTCCGAGCTTTGCGACAGCATGGCTCAGCCTTGAAACTTTATATGATACTAACCATGGAGTTGATATGGATTTGTTCGAGGCCACATTAAGGCAGAGCGACCGATTATGCAATTTTCTGCTGTCATCCGTGCCGAAACCACAGCGGCTGTGTTCAGCGTGATTTGACTGGACGACTGAAATGAAGCACGAAACGAGCTCCTCCCAGTTTGCTCTGCTCGATGGACATTTGACCGCCATAGGCCTGGAGTATGTCAGTGGCGACAGCGAGGCCTATGCCTTGCCCTGGTTTCAGCGTGTCAATGCGTACACCTCGTTGCAAAATCTGCTCCCGCCGATTCACCGCCACGCCCGGACCATCATCGGCGACATCCAGCACCAACTGCTGCTGATCGTGGTATAGCCGAACTTCCACATATTCCAGACAGTACTTGCAGGCGTTTTCGATGATGTTGCCGGCAATTTCCATGAAGTCATTGCGATCACCGTAGAAGACCAATCCACTGTCGCAACTGAGGGTTAGCACCACGCCCTTGCGGTCGTAGACTTTTCGCAGTGCATCACAGAGCGGTCTGATCAGTGATTCGACGTCATGTCGTTGCTGGAATAATCCCGGCTCGGGTCCGCTGGCCGCGCGCCGTAGATAATAGCCAATTTGCTGGGAGATACGGCTGATCTGCTCTTGCATGAGCGGCTCTTGTGTGGGCATCAGCTCTGGTTTTTCGCGCAGGGAATGAAATGTTGACTGCAGAACCGCCAATGGCGTTTTGATACTGTGGGCCAGATCGCCCAAGGAGTGACGATAGCGCTCGAGTTGCTGACGCTGTTGCTGCAGCAGCAAATTCAGGTTATTGACCAGATCATCGAGCTCACGGGGGGGCACAAACTCAAGCTGTTGCTGGGTGCCCCGCTCCAGTTGCCGTACGGCAAGCGCCAGTTTATCGATAGGGCGCAGACTCCATTTGGCGGCAAACCAGACTATGGGCAGCAAGATCAGTAGATTCACCAGAGTGACGGTCTGAAAGGCGTGCCATAGGTAGGAATTGTCTTCGCGCTCCTCCGGTACGGTATCGATCATGGCAACCCGCAAAGCAGGTCGTTCTGCGGTAGCCGGATAGTGTTGTATTCGGACAGAATAGCTGTAATCGTCGAATTGTTGGAGTAAGCCTTCTTCTTCGACGGGCAGGGGGTTACCCTTGCGATCGTGGGATCCAGGTAAGAGTTGTGGATGTTCAATCTCGTACAAGCCAGCCTGTCTGAGCCATTGTTCCGTCAGGTAGCGCCGAAATTCAGGTAGGTCTCGTGACTGCCAGATGAGTTGGTTGTTGGTATCGAATACCCAGGTGGCATATAACCGTTTACGCAAGGCATTTCCCGGACTGAGCAAACTGACTTGGCCATCCTGGACCTGAACCAGTGTCATGAACGCATCAATATCGCGCTCCATCCACTGGTTGGTATAACGCAGCTGCATCATATTTTGGCCGACGACGGCCAGCACTGCGTACAACATGGAGATCAGCAGCAACCCTGTCGCGGTGCCAGCGATAAAGCGTAGCCGTAACGAACCGCGTAGAGCCTTCATGTCGGCATATCAAAGCGATACCCCTGACCACGCACGGTCTGGATCGCATCCGGCTGATTCTCCAGTTGCATCTTGCGCCGCAATCGACCCATCAACACATCAATGGTATGAGTCTCGCGTAGCTCCGCATCGGCATACAGTTGGAACATCAAGGTATCTTTACTGATCACTTCGCCTGAGCGTCGCATCAGGAACTCCAAGATCTGGTATTCAAAGGCGGTCAACTTGACAACCTCGTCATTAATTTTTAGCTCCTTGCGGCTCAAATCCAGCAGATAGGGTGGTGCCTGGATGAGCGAAGAGGCCAGACCGCTGGCGCGACGGACCAGCGCATTGATCCGCGCCACCACCTCTTCGAGTTGAAACGGTTTGGTCACGTAATCATCGGCCCCGGCTTCCAGGCCCTTGACCTTATCTTCCCATGCTTCGCGTGCGGTGAGGATCAGGATGGGAAAGGCGATGCCATGCTGGCGCCAGCGCTTGATCAGGCTCAGGCCGTCCTCATCGGGCAACCCCAAATCGACGATAGCCAGGTCTAGTTCATGTTCCTGACAGTAGTAGTCGGCCTCCTGGGCATCGCTGGCGCTGTCAACCAGATGCCCTAGTTCCTGAAGCTGGACGCCCAGATGATGGCGCAATAACAGATTGTCTTCGACGAGCAAAATCCGCATCGGTAATACCTCGAGTGGCGACCAGGAATGAGATCCCGCGTATCGGAGCCTGATGGATGACGGTCATCTAAGGGTGCTGGAGTGCCGGCTGACCGTTCCACGACTGTGTCCAGTCTAACGAATTCTTATTGAACTTTAGATAAACCAGCTACCATTTTACCGATATATCAGTCGGATAGCGGCTCATCTTTATCTCTTCTCCCATTTGGGGCCTATGGGGTAGTATGAGCCTGTTAGCAGTATGTTATTCCAAGAACAGGAGCCTTATATGTTAAAAGAATTCAAAGACTTTGCGATGCGCGGCAATGTGGTAGACATGGCGGTGGGTATCGTGATCGGTGGTGCGTTCGGTACCATCGTCAAGAGCCTGGTCGATGATGTCTTGATGCCTCCGATTGGCTTGTTGCTGGGCGGTGTCGATTTTTCCGATTTTTTCCTGGTGATGAAAGAAGGCGCCAAGGCCGCCGCGCCTTACCACACGCTGGCTGACGCCAAGGCTGCGGGTGCTGTCACCATGAATCTGGGGCTATTTGTCAACTCGGTCATCAGTTTTGCCATCGTCGCATTCGCACTGTTTATGGTGGTCAAAGCAATGAACAAGTTGCAGATGGAAAAGGCGGCTGAACCGGCGGCACCCACCAGCAAAAACTGCCCGCACTGCTGTACGGATATTCCTATCCAAGCCAAGCGTTGTCCTCATTGCACCTCTGATTTGGGCTGAGTGGCGTCAGCGGTCTGCGTATCCGGCGAGGCGGGTATCTTGGCCTCCCGGATGCGATCTGGTTCTTCGTCCGGAGTGAAACTATGGCTTTGATGGGGCGGCTGCTTCTGGTGTTACTGGTATTATCGGGCTGCAGTGAGAAACAACCCAGTGGTGAGATGACCAATGGGCCGGAACAAATTGCTGAGACATTTTACCGTGCATTACGGGCGAACCCGCTGGTTGATTTGCCCGCTCCTGAGCAGTACCGGGTGTTTCGCCCCTTGCTGCAGCAGAGTCTATTGCGTCGGTTGGAGCAGGCTTATGCCGTGGATCGGCAAATCCATGCCAACGAGCCGCAACCGACACCACCGCTTTCGGAAGGAAGTTTATTCACTTCGCTGTTTGAGGGGTTCACCGATTTTGAACTGATTGGCTGTCAGACCAAAAAATTAACCAGTCGATGTCAGTTCAATTTGATCTATGACAATCAGGGCAAAACGGTGGAGTGGCAGGATGGGCTCCGTTTGCGCCAAGGCCGCCTCGGCTGGCAAGTTGAGGATGTGGTCTACGGTGGCGACTGGGACTTTGCGCCCAAAGGAACCCTGACCTCACGGCTGGATACCATCATCCGTATGGCGCCAGCACCAATAGATAAACTTGAAAAATAACAACAGGTTAAAATTGTATATTCCTGAAAAAGGCGTGAGGCAGGAATGATTACGAGGTCGTAGGGCCTCGGCAATTGGAGAACATAGACTCATGCATCATTCAACTGTACTGGCCGCATTATTGACTTCGGCACTGTTCCTTCCGACCGCGAATGCCAGTGAGGCGGCCCATTGGGGCTATGAAGGTGACGCCGCACCGGCTAACTGGGGCCATCTCAGTGCCGAATACGCGACCTGTAACACGGGTAAAAACCAGGCCCCCATCGACATTCAACACGCGGTCAAGACTCAGCTCCCGGCCATTCCCTTTGCCTATCAAGCTGGTGGTCAGCAGATTATCAACAATGGTCATACGATCCAGGTGACTTACGCCGCAGGCAGTCAACTGAGTGTCGATGGCATGCCATTCACGCTCAAACAGTTCCATTTTCATGCGCCCAGTGAGAACCTGATCCAGGGCAAACAATTTCCGTTGGAAGTGCATCTGGTGCACAGCGATCCGGATGGTAACCTGGCGGTTGTCGGTTTGATGTTTGAACAGGGCTCGGCCAATCCGTTGCTGGCGACCCTGTGGCAACAACTGCCGCAAAAGGCCGGTGACACACTGACGCTGAGCAAGTCAGTTAACGTCGCCGATCTGTTGCCCAAAGATCACAGCTACTACCGTTTTGCGGGCTCCCTGACCACGCCGCCCTGCAGTGAAGGGGTTCGCTGGTTGGTGTTGAAGCACCCGATGACAGCGTCCAAGGCGCAGATTGAGCAATTTGCCCAATTGATGGGGCATCCGAATAATCGCCCGGTACAGCCGGTTGGTGCGCGCCTGATCGCGGAATAATCGCCTTTTGTCGGAAAACGACCTGGGGCCAGGTCGTTTTCCGGCGGATAAAATGCTGGATGACGGATCACGGGTACCCCTGGACACAAGGGTATCCGTCAGGTTATCCATCTGATCGCCCGGGCCGAACCTCTCACCGCCGCGACTGTTGGCAGCTCGAGATCTTCGATCGAGTCAAGACCACTAGGTGATTACCCATAGGAGGCGCAGATTGATGAGCGAAAACTTATGCTCATGAATACTTGTATTCAGGGAGTCCTGGATACCGATTTTTATAAATTGACGATGCAACAAGCCTATTTGCATCAGGCCCCCGATGTTGAAGCTGAATGGGAATTTCACTGCCGTAGTGATGAGGATCTGAGTCCCTATCTGGATCTGTTGCGGGAAGAGTTGGATGGTATGCATCGTCTGGCGGTGACCTTGCCACAACTACGGGCGCTGTCGCGGCAGGCGCCGTATCTGCAGACCGATTATCTGGATTTTCTCTACCATTTTCGCTTCGACCCAGGTTTGCTGCGCCTCGGCATTGACAAGGGAGGACTCAGCATTAGTGCCCGTGGTTTGCAGACTGACATTTCCCTGTTTGAGATCCCGGTGCTTGCCACCTTGAGCGAATTACGCAACAGCGTGCGTTATCCCGAGGTGACGCCGGAACAGATCGAGCGTAGTACACTCAGCAAAATTGCCGAACTGCACCGGCTTGGGGATAGTGTCGATCTGGCGGCATTTCGTTTCAGTGACTTCGGTACCCGGCGCCGCTTCAGCTTTGCTGCCCAGCAACAGGTGTTGGGCTTGCTGAAACAGCATCTACCCGAGCAGCTGGCGGGAACCAGTAATCCGTTGCTGGCTCAGCACTTTGAATTACCTGTGGTGGGTACCATGGCCCATGAGTGGCTACAGACCCATCAAGGCTTGAACTATCCGCTGGCGAGCACCCAAAAAGTCGCGCTTGAGAACTGGGTACGGGAATATCATGGTCAGCTGGGTATCGCGTTGACCGATGTGATTGGTATCGATGCCTTCTGTCGAGATCTAGATTTTCAACTGGCAAGTCAATACAGTGGCTTCCGCCAGGACAGTGGGGACCCCATCCTGTGGGGGGAGAAGTTACTGGCTCGGTTGGAGGCACTGAAGATCGATCCGGCCAATAAGACATTGGTCTTTTCCGATGGTCTGGATTTTTCACGGGCCGTGGCCCTGTATCGTCACTTTTCGGGGCGGGTCAATACCAGCTTTGGTATCGGGACCTGGCTGATGGCCGATTTTGGGGTGAATCAACCCTTGAATATGGTGATGAAGCTAGTGCGGGTCGGACGCCAGCCTGTGGCCAAAATATCGGATAGTCCGGGCAAGATCCTCTGCCGGGATCGGGCTTATTTAAATTCATTGATGGAGGCATTCGCGGTGGAGGCGAGTGTTCGCCATCAGGTTCTCAGCCAAGTGGTGTGAAATGGCTCTTAGATGCCGGAGTCATGCCTTGGTGTGATAGGAGCGGATGTATCATGCGTCAAACCCTGACTCTGGCTACGGCCTGTATCAATACCACACCGCTGGATCTGGATGGCAATCTGGCGTTAATCCGCCAGGCGGTGCAGCAGGCCGAACAGGCGCAAGCTGATGTGCTGCTGCTGCCGGAGCTATCCCTGAGCGGCTATGGCTGCGAAGACATGTTTTTTGTCGCCGACTGGCTCGACTCCCTGCCGGGCGAGCTGATGACGCTGGCCGGATCCTTACCCGAGCATCTGCTGGTGGCGGTCGGTTTTCCGCTACATGTCGCCGGAGGCCAGGTGTTCAATGGCGTGGCGCTATTGTCTCGGGACAAGCTGCATGGCGTGGTGTGCAAGCAACATCTGGCACGCAGCGGTATCCATTACGAACCGCGCTGGTTCACGCCTTGGCCCGCCGGTCTGGTCAGCACCATGACCTTGGCGGGGCATACTATACCGGTTGGCGATCTGGTGTTTGATGTCAGCGGTGTGCGCATCGGCTTCGAGATCTGCGAGGACTCCTGGGTGGCCTCGCGGCCCGGTCGCTCTCTGTTCGAGCGTCGCGTCGATGTGATCCTCAATCCCTCAGCCAGCCACTTCGCGCTGGGCAAGCAACAACAGCGCAGCCAGTTTGTCCGTGAAGGCTCGCGGGCCTACGGTGCGGTTTATGCCTATACCAACCTGCTGGGCTGCGAGGCTGGGCGCGCCGTTTATGATGGTGACGCCATGATTGCCAGTAATGGCGACTTGGTGCTGGTGGGCGAGCGTCTGAGCTTTGCGCCACTCAAGGTTTATAGCGCCACGGTCGATCTGCAGGTCAATCGCGCCCAGCGCCTGATCAGTAGCCAGTCTCTGGTGCCGGATGCCGCGACCGGGATTGCCGAAGTGGATTTTATCTGGGCGGATGAACCCTACCATAGGCCACTGTCGCCTGCCTGCGCTCTGGCGGTAGAAGATGAGCACGCCGAAGCTTGCCGTGCGGTGGCTCTGGGGCTTTGGGACTGGCAGCGCAAGACCTATACCGGTGGCTATGCCCTGAGCCTCTCCGGTGGTGCGGACTCAGCCCTGTGTGGGGCTCTGGTGTATATGGCCCAGGTACAGGCCTATGAGACCTTGGGTGAAGATGCCTATCGGGCTGAACTGGCCAAAGGGCGGTTAAAGCCAATGGCGCGTGGTGAACAAGATCCAATGTGCTGGCTGCGCGAGCAGGTGATGCCGCTGGTCTTGACCACCCTCTATCAGGGCTCTGAATACAGTGGTTCTGTCACCTATAATGCGGCGGCTGGTTTGGCTGCCGAGCTGGGGGCGACCCATCATGCCTGGTCGATTGCCAGCCTGGTCAGCGGGTATCTGGATTTGGCTAACAGCCTGACGCCCGAGGATCCGCTCAACTGGCAGCGCGACGATCTGGCGCTGCAAAATATCCAGGCTCGGGTGCGGGCGCCAGGGATCTGGTTGCTGGCCAACCGGGGTAACAAGTTGCTGATTGCGACTTCCAACCTCTCCGAGGCCAGTGTTGGTTACTGCACCATGGATGGCGATACGTCCGGCGTTCTTTCGCCGATCGGTGGTATCAGCAAATCCAGAGTGTTGCAGATCAACCGTTATATTCTGGAGCAGGGGATCCCCCTGCAAGATAGTGCTGAGCTTGGGATCAAGCGCCTGGCGTTGCCGGCGATGCAGGCGATTGTCCATCAGGCGCCAACGGCCGAGTTGCGGCCTGTCGAGCAGACGGATGAAGCGGATCTGATGCCATTTCCGGTGCTGGATGCCATCCGGCGTCTGAGCCAGACTCAGCACCTGACGCCGAAGGGGGTGCTGCAGCAGTTACTGCGGGGTGAGTTTGCCGCCCAGTACGAGATGAGCCAGTTGGTGGCCTGGATCCGCCGCTACTATGGTCTCTATTGCCGCAACCAATGGAAGCGCGAGCGTATCGCGGTCAGCTTCCATATTGAGGCGGATAGTGCCGACCCCAAGACCTATCGCCGCTTCCCGGTGCTCTCCAGCCAGCTCACGCGTGAGTTAGCCCAGATGGAAGCCTTCGCGGCCAGCTTGTAACCCCGGATCTGTCAATAAAACAGCCCCGCGAGGGGCTGTTATTGTGTCGGGACGGAGATGACGGTAGGTGGTCGCTCTCAGGATTGTTCCGCCTTGGCTTGCAACTCCTGATCCGTATCGATATAGCGCTGGGCGATGGCGATAAAGGTTTGTTCGATCTGGAAAAAGGCATCGACCACATCGGGATCGAAGTGGCTGCCACGTCCCTGGGCTATGATCTCGGCGGCTTTTGCATGGGGCATCCCTTCCTTGTATACCCGCCGACTGATGAGTGCATCGTAGACATCGGCCAACGCCATCAAGCGAGCCGACAGCGGGATGGCTTCGCCAACTAACCCTTGGGGATAGCCGGAGCCATCCCATTTCTCGTGGTGACCATAAGCGATCTCCTTGGCCATCTGCAAAAACTCGACCGACATACCGAGGGATTGTTCGGCGTGTTCGATGGCCTGCAAGCCCAGCGTCGGAGTAGATGCCAGAGCCCGGGTTTGAGGCGAGAGAGCACTTCCGGCTCGCCCCGGGTGCCCTCTGGGAACAGGATGATGATCTCCCCCTTGGCCAGAGCCTGTCGACAGCCCGCTAATGGATCGACACTCTCACCGAGCGTTTCGTTGGTGGTCACAGGATCTGAACGGTCACGACGAGGCGTCTTGCCGCGGACCACGGGGATCAGGCCCAGAAACCAGACCGTGATAAACCGTAAGACGCGATTACGAAAGAAATAATCGGCCGCCGCCACGGGACGTACCTGCGGAATGCGCGACAGCGGCAGCAGGGTAAGCAGGACCAGCAAATCCAGATGGCTGTTGTGATTGGCGATGAGAATGGCTGGCCCCTGACGAGGCAGGCGCTGGCGATGGCGCACTGTCAACCCTAACCACAACAGCACCACGGGCCAAGCCAGCAGGGTCACAAATAACCAGCGACACAAGGCGTACATGCCGCTCCTCCTCAGTAGTAAAAGTAGTACAGGGTGTGGAAGTAGAGGGGGGCGGTAAAAGTCAGCGAGTCCAGCCGATCCAGAATGCCACCATGGCCGGGTAGCAGGGTACCGGTATCCTTGACGCCGATATCCCGTTTCACCGCCGACATCACCACATCACCAATGAAGCCGAATATGCCGATCTCCAGGCCAACCAGTGCCGCCCGTGGCAGATCGAGTGGCGTGAACAGCGGGGTGAGCAGCAAACTGACCAGCAGGGTGGTGACGGCACCGCCCAAGAAACCCTCCCAGGTCTTGTTCGGACTGACCAGAGGCAAAATCTTGCGTTTGCCGAGAGTCTTGCCCCAGACAAATTGCGCCACATCGTTCATCTGGGTCAGAAATACAAGCAGGAACAGCAGGCTAGCACCTGTGATTATGCGCCCATCGAGTTGATAATCTGGCAGCACCAGCAGGTAGGCCATATGACTTAAGGAAAAGACAGTCGTCATCAGCCCCCAGTGCAGGGTCGAGGTGGAATTGAGGAATCCCTTGGGATGGCCGGAGAGCACCAGCCGGGTCGGCAACAGCAGGAACAGATACACAGGAATGAAGATGATGAACATGCCGTACCAGGCCTGGACGACCCAGAAATATTGCAGCGGTATAGCGACATAGGCCCAGAGGAAGGCCCAGCGATCCTGCTGCCGGTTTGGGGTCAGGGTGATGTACTCCTTGAACGCCATAAAGCTGACGATGGCCAGCAGTACACTGGGCAGCGGTTGCGGCGTCACCAGGATGGGCACAAAGA
The DNA here is from genome assembly GCF_054780855.1 of Pseudaeromonas pectinilytica. NCBI lineage: Bacteria > Pseudomonadati > Pseudomonadota > Gammaproteobacteria > Aeromonadales > Aeromonadaceae > Pseudaeromonas > Pseudaeromonas pectinilytica. Next base: position 14,260 of record NZ_BAAGVN010000362.1, on the reverse strand, counting down.
AGGCGATGATCCAGCACCAGGTACGAATGCGCAGCAGGATCTCGCCGCGCGCCGGATGGCAGGCAGGCACTCGCCAGCGGGTGATGAGATAACCGGCAGCCAGTACGCTGACCACCAAAGCAATGCCGTAATAGAGCGGATCCATGAGCGCGGCTCTCCTTGTCGTCTTAATGACTCTGCGAATGGGATAGCGCCATTCGCAGCCGATTGTAACAGGTCCAGATCATCAGGCCACAGGCCAGAAGCAGCAGTATGTTGATGAGGGACGTGAGGACATCGCCGAGTAGGGCAGAGCCCAGTGCCAGACCACAGGCGCCGATCAAGGTAGCGCGATCACTCTTGCCCATGGGACCCTCATAGCGACGGCCACCGCCAATCAGTAGCCCGGCTACTCCGGCATACTCGGTCAGCAACGCCAGCCAGATAAAGAGGGCGATGAGCGGAGCCCAGAGCTCTGGCACCAGAGCCAGCGGCACAAATAGCGCGCCATCGGCCAGAACGTCGCCCATTTCGTTCAGTAGTCCGCCGAGGCGACTCTTCTGTCCATAGTCGCGAGCCAGTTGACCATCGATGGCATTGAGCGCCATGCGAATAAACAAAAACAGCGGCAATCCCAGCCAGAGCCAGCGCGCGGCATCCAGCTGTTGCCATTGCAGCAGGCTCAGGGCTGCGCCGTACCCTATGGAGAGTAGACACGCCAACGTCGTGACCTGATTGGCGGTAACGCCCAGGTGGGCCAGTCGGGCGGTAAGAGGGGCGAGCAGCGCCAGAAAGCGCGGCTTGAGTTGATAAACGCTCGGCATAACAGCTCCTTGTGGGTGGTAATGGGCGGGCCGGGTCATCGAACCGGTCCGCCTCTGTCATCTTGCGGTGGCTTACGCCGTTTCGACGGCGAGCGCCACGTGACGACCACTCAGGCGATAGCTGATAAACAGCAGACCCATGATGGCGATGAGCAGCACGCCAAAGGCGAAGACCTCCTGGGCTGGATCGAACCACTGGCTGGCCAGATAGTGCAGACCGACAAAGGCCGCAATCAGCAAGTTTTCGCAGAAGTTTTGCACCGCAATGGCGTGTCCGGCGCCGACGCTGGCCTGGCCGCGGGATTGCAGCAGGGCATTGAGCGGAACCACGAAGCAACCGGCGGCGGCGCCAAGACCGATGAGCAAGGCACCGGCATGCCACAACTCGGTGGCCAGGCCCATAAACAGCAGGGGAGCGCCAATCAGCAAACCGGCCCACAGGGCGCGGGGGGCATGCTCCAGGCGGATGAAGGCCCCGGCCAGACCGGCGCCGACTATGATACCGATGGAGACTACGCCGCCCAGATTAGTGGCCGAGCTGGTGTCCGCCAATCCCAGCGCAAAGGGAACCCAGGCAAACAGCACCAGACGCAGGGTCGAACCGGAGCCCCAGAACAGACTGGTGCCCAGCAGCGAGGTGCGGGCCTGGCGATCCCGCAACAAGGTGACCACTGCACCGGCAAAATCCCGCACCATCACGGCCACCGAAGCCTGCTCCAGCGCGTGCACTATGGGCAGTCGCGGGATCAGCAGCGATAACAGCACCGCCAGCGCGTAGCAGCCGGTCACCACCGCCAACAATAGCACCAAGGAGCTATCAGCCAACCAGCCCCCGCAAACAAAGCCCAGCAAAATAGCGACTATGGTCGAGCCTTCCATCAGGCCGTTGGCCTTAACCAGTTGCTCGGTACCGCACAGCTGGGTCAGGATGCCGTACTTGGCGGGCGAGTAGACCGCCGCCCCGATCCCGGTCAGCACATAGGCGATGATCACCCAGAGGATGGTGGCTTGATCGCCCTGCAAGGCGATGGTCAGCATGACGATGCCGGAGATCAGTTTGATGCTGTTGGCGAGCCACATCACGCGTCCCTTGGGCAAGGCATCGGCCAGCAGGCCGACAAAGGGTGCCAGCAAGATATAGGGCATCACGAAGCTGCCCTGCAGCAGGGCATCCATCCCTTTTTCGGCGGACAACAAGAGCACCAGCTTGATGGCGCCGACCAGGATGGCATTGTCCGCAAAGGCTGAGAGGAACTGGGCGACCAGTACAGCGCTCATGCCGCGGGAAAAGAGCGGCTTGCTGGCCGCAACAGGGGTTGAAGTATGCATGGTGATCGCTCCTTGATCAGGCCGTAGCCAGGGTCTTGAGACTGACATAGTCGATTTTACCGGTGCCGAGCAACGGCAGGGCGTCGATCCGGCGGATATCCCGCGGCACCGCCAGGGCCTGGGCTCCCAGTTCACGAGCCACTTGGCTGAGTTGTTCGGCGTTGAGTTCAGGATCCGTGGTGAACAGCACCAGAGCCTCGCCCTTGCTCTCATCCGGTCGCACGCTGGCGGCATGCTGTTGCTCCGGGCTGGCCAGAGCTGCCAGTTTTTCCACTACCTCCAGCGAGACCATCTCGCCGGCAATCTTGGCAAAGCGTTTGAGACGACCGGCAATGGTGACAAAGCCTTGCTCATCCACGGCGACAATATCGCCGGTGTTGTACCAACCGGTTCCCAGCTCCGAGGCCGTCGCCTCCAACACGCCAGGATTGCTGTCACGCAGGTAACCAGCCATCAGATTGGGACCCTTGACGTGCAGGATACCGCCTTGTTCGATACCCGGAACCGGAACCAGACGCCATTCGATACCGGGCAGGAATTGGCCGACCGTGCCGGTGCGATAGGCCATGGGGGTATTGACTGCCAGCACGGGGGCCGTTTCGGTGGCACCGTAGCCTTCGAGGATGCGGATACCGAACTTTTCAAACCACAGCTCGCGTACCGGTTGTGCCAGCTTCTCGGCCCCGGCAATCACGTAGCGCATACGGAAGAAGTCATAAGGGTGGGCGTGTTTGGCATAGTTGCCGAGGAAGGTACTGGTGCCGAACAGTACCGAGCAGTTGCGATCATAGACCACCTCGGGGATCACCTTGTAGTGCAAGGGCGATGGGTAGAGGAACAACTTGGTCCCGGTGACCACTGGCAGCAAGGTGCCGGCCGTCAGGCCAAAAGCATGGAAGATCGGCAGTGCATTCATAAACTTGTCATCCACCGAGAAGTCGATGACCGATTGGATCTGTGCCAGATTGGCCAACAGGTTGCGGTGGGTCAACACCACCCCCTTGGGTACCCCTTCAGAGCCTGAGGTAAACAGGGTGACGGCTTCGGCCTCACTGTGCTGGGTTGGAACCAGCAGACGGGGTAGGCAGAGGGCCGCCAGCACCCACAGCTTGTCCTGCCAGGTGAAGGCGGCGCGCAAGTCTTCCAGATAGAGCACATTCAGGCTCTCCGGCAGTGCCGCTATCACCTCCTGTAGCCGTGCGGTTTCGATAAAGGCGCGGGAGCTGATCAGCGTCTTGATCCCGGCGACCCGGCAGGCAGATTCTATCCCTTGCCGACCGGCGGTGTAGTTGAGCATGGCGGGAACCCGACCGAAGGCACCGCTGCCGATCATCAATCCCAAGGTGGCGGCGAGATTGGGCAACAACAGACCGATGCGCTCGCCGGGGGCGGCCAGACGGGTGGTCATGCGACCCAGCGCCAGGGTCATCTTCAGCAGATCGCCATAGCTTTGTTCCACCTGACGCATATCTTCGAGCAGCAGATAACGACGGCCATACAAGGAGATGGCACCGAGCAGTGCCTCATACAGGGTGCCGCGGGGGCGGGAGACAAACAGCATATGTTGCATGATGCGACGCAGCGCTTCCCCAGCCTTGGCGCGACGTTCGTGGCTGCTGCTGGCTTGCGGCATGGCGATGGTTTCAGTCGGCATGATGGTGATGCGCATCTTGGGTAACCAGCGACGCGGATAGTGACCGCCCATGCGGCTGAAATAGGTGCGTGCCGGACCATCCAGATGCACCGGCAGCACAGTGGCGCCAGTCTTGGCCGCAATAAAGGCCGGGCCGTTATAGATCTTCATCAGGGAGCCGGTGACCGTCAGGCGGCCTTCGGGGAATATGACCACGGGACGGCCCTGTTCGATGAGGCGAACGACCTGCTTCATGCCCATAGGGCTTGTCGGGTCGACTGGCAGATAATCAACCAGCGCCAGCAGAGGTTTGAACAGCCAGTACTCGGCAACCCAGGTATGCACCACAAACACCGGATTGCCGGGCATGAAGATCCCCAGCAACATGCCATCGAGGAAGGATTCATGATTGGCGACCACCAACACACGCTCCTGCTTCAGAGCCTGCCAGTCGCCGCGGACTCGCACGCGAAATAGCAGGGTAAACAATACACGCAACAACAATTTAATCAGGATTCGCATCGGGACTCCTTTCCTCGTTCGGGTTTGTTACTGGGGCTCAGGCCTCATCCTGCAGGTAGGTGAGCACCGCCTGCAGTGAATCATTCAAATAGGGTTTGTCGATCCAGAAGTAGATGGTTTTGCCCTGGCGTTCATGCTGCAGTACCCCGGCTTCGCGCAGGATCTTCAGATGATGAGAGACCGTCGGGCGCGAGAGAGTGGAGACTTCGGCCAACTGGCCCGCGGTCAGGCGTTCACCGGGCTCGAAGGTCAGCAGCAGTCGCTGGCGATGTTCATCTCCCAGGGCATTGAACACCTTGGCAATCTGTTGCCAGGTCTCGGGAATGGCGCGTGAGTAGTCGTGATGCATGGACTCATTTCGAATATGTTAAACATGTCGACATAATAAATAGGCGTTAAATTTTGTAAAGTCCTGATTCTGTGAACCGGCGCAAATTATGCGCAATACATCAGCGGCCCAAGAATCTGAGCCAGCAAACAGCGTGTCTTTTCGAGTGGGTTATGGGGGAACACCGGCTTTTGCTTGCACTTGCGCCCGCCAATCGCCAAGATCGCCGCTGATCTGTTTCTACCTTCGAGTCTGTTATGTCGAAACCCTCTAAGCCCCGAGGCGCATCCCGCACAACGCCGCCTGCTGCGTCCATCAAAGCCAGCCTGCATCCGCGCAATCCCCATCAGGGGCGCTATGACTTTGGCCGCTTGCAAGCCGCGTCTTCGGAGTTGCAGCCGTTTGTGCGCATCCAGGCCCAGAGCCAGCAACAGACAATCGATTTTGCCGATCCTCTGGCGGTCAAGGCCCTGAACCGGGCGATCCTGGCGGCTGACTATGGCATTCAGGGCTGGGATATCCCGGAGGGTTACCTGTGTCCGCCGATCCCGGGACGGGCGGATCATATTCATCATCTGGCCGATCTACTGGCCAGTTGTCATAAGGGCAAGGTACCCACAGGCGACCAGATCCGGGTGCTGGATATCGGGGTGGGCGCCAATGCCATCTATCCCATCATCGGTCATCACGCCTATGGCTGGTCTTTTGTCGGCAGCGATGTCGATGCCGATTCCCTGGCCTCGGTGGCGCGTATCCAGGCGGCCAATCCATCACTGTCACAGGCTCTGGTGTGCGGACTGCAGCCGGATGTCAGCCAGATCTTTGGCAATATCATCCAGGGCGGCGATATCTTCGATCTGACGCTGTGCAACCCGCCGTTTCATGCCTCGGCCCAGGAGGCGGCGGCCGGTAGTTTGCGCAAGGTGCGCAACCTCAATAGCCAGAAGGCCCGCAATGAACAAAGGGCCAATCTGGATCAGGCGACCCTGAATTTTGGTGGCCGGCAGAATGAGCTCTGGTGCGAGGGTGGCGAGCTGAAATTTATCCTGCGCATGATCCACGACAGCCAGCGGTTTGCCGGTCAAGTGTTCTGGTTTTCCACCCTGGTCTCCAAGGTCGAACATGTCGCGCCGCTCCGCAAGGCTCTGATCGCGGCCAAGGCGGTCGAGGTGCGGGTGATCGATATGGCGCAAGGGCAAAAAACCAGTCGTCTGGTGGCCTGGACCTTCCAGCCTCTGGCCCAACAACAGGCCTGGAGTCGTTTCCGCTGGGGGTGAGTGGACTCCGGCCTCCCGGTTGCTGGCGATGGAATACCCTGACAGGGTAAGATTGACACCATCTGCCGTAGGAGTATTTGCACAGCGCCAGCTTGCTCTTGCCTCGCTTCAATATGCCGGCTCTACCATGCCAAGGGATTGCTATGAAATTCAGATTCGCGCCACCGCCATTTGCACTGTTGCCCTACCTGGGGAAATGGTTGCTGTTGGCCAGCTTAGTCGCCCTGCTGGCAGGCTCTGCCTCGGCCCTGTTTCTGTTTGCGCTGGAATGGGCCACGCAGACCCGGGTCGCCAACCGCTGGTTGCTGGCCTTGTTGCCGCTGGCCGGTTTTGCGGTGGGCTGGGTGTATCTGAAAATCGGTCAGCAGGTGGAAGCGGGCAATAATCTGCTGATTGATGAAATTCACGATCCGAAAAATACCATTCCCCTGCGCATGGCGCCCCTGGTGCTGGGGGCAACCGTTATCTCCCATCTGTTTGGTGCCTCGGTCGGCCGGGAAGGAACCGCGGTGCAGATGGGCGGCGCGTTAGCCGATCAGGTGACCCGGCTGTTTCGGTTGCAGCGGGATGATCGGCGGATATTGTTGATGGCGGGGATCAGTGCCGGTTTTTCTTCGGTGTTCGGTACGCCCTTGGCGGGCGCCATCTTCGGCCTGGAGGTGCTGGCCATCGGCCGCATGCGCTACGATGCGCTGTTACCCTGTTTTATCGCGGCGATTATTGCCGATCAGGTCGGGCTCTGGTGGGGTGTGCAGCATACTCATTATCTGATCCCGCAGATCCCCGAGGTCACGGGGTGGGGCCTGGGAGCCATGCTGATCGCCGGGGCTCTGTTCGGGCTCACTGGCAAGCTATTTGCCGTGGCAACCCACTGGCTCGGTGCCCAATTCAAACAACGGGTCAGCTATGGGCCGTTGCGGCCTTTGCTCGGCGGGGCTGTGATCGCCGCTGTCGCCTGGTTTTGTCATGGCGATCGCTATATCGGCTTGGGGATCCCAACCATCCTCGAGGCATTCAGTCAGCCGTTGCCGGCCTATGATTTTCTGGCCAAGATGGGCTACACCATTGCCTCGCTGGCGAGTGGTTTCAAGGGGGGGGAGGTGACGCCGCTGTTCTATATCGGCGCCACCCTGGGCAATGCGCTGGCGCCGGTCCTGCAGTTGCCGTTTCCACTCTTGGCCGGAATTGGTTTTGTCGCTGTGTTTGCTGGCGCCGCCAATACTCCGCTGGCCTCCACCCTGATGGCGATGGAGTTATTTGGTAGCGAGATTGGCATCTATGCTGGGGTGGCTTGTGTCATGAGTTACCTCTGTTCTGGTTATGCCAGTATCTATCGCTCCCAGCGGGTGGGGAGCGTCAAGACCACGGGCCAGCTTCCGGAGAACACTAAATTGGCGGATGTCGATGGTTTGCGGCGGTATCAGATTGCGCGACAGAGGGTGGAAAAACGCAAGTCGAAATAATCGGCTCTCGGGGCTACCAGTTGTAACCGAGACCGAAGAAGTGCTTCCAGTCGCTGTGGGATTCCTGAGTGCTTTGCAAGGCATCAAGCTCGGTGGAGAAGGTCGATCTCAGGTGTTGGGTTAGGCGGATGCGCATCCCAGCTTCGGCGGTGATGGCATAGTCCACCTCCTGAAAATAGGGATAGCTGTATTCGCCGTTGGTGTAGAGCTCCAGTAAACCATCCTGGAGCAGAAAACGGCGATAATCCCAGTTCAGGGTCAGGATGGAAAAGCGCAGATCTGGTTGGCTGTAATACCGGTAGCCCTGACGACCTAGCGTGGTGCCCAGTTCGAAACGGCCACTCTTGTCGTCATAAAAGCGATAGCCCGGGCCGCTGCCATATTTGAGCTCCTGATAGAGATCATTTTGAAAATCGCGAGAGAAACTGGCATCACCCCGCCAGAACCAGCTTTTACTCCAGAAATAGTCCAGCGAGTTGGTCAGGCCGTAATTGTGACGGTCGCGCTCGCCGTTGGTTTTTTGCAATTCCCAATCCGCATTCAGTTTGTCACGCCAATAGCCTTTCAAGAATTCGTTGCTGGTCTTCAGGCGCAGTTTGTCACTGGAATCCTGATCCCGCTCCAGATCCAGACTGAGATCCAGATTGCCTTTCCAACTGAACTTTGGACTGAAATGTGCTGGCTGCTGAATATCGGTGATCTGCTCTTGCCGCAACACCCGTTGTTGTTGCGGCGCTTTGAATTCGACCAGGCTGGCTCCCGCCGGCGGCGGTTGTTCACCCGGGGCCAGGGTGATCAGTAGGGGTTGCGTGGATTCGATGCGTTGCACCTCAGGCCAGCGAATAGAGAGGGTGCCCGCATATTTCGTCGCCAGCCGCAGCTTGCCATCCTGGAGTTGCTCGATTGTGCCACTGAGTCGATCGCCATTCTTGAGCCATACCTGATCGGCCTGCACCGGAACGGCGAGGGCACTGAACAGGCAGATAAAGATGCTGTGAGGCAGCCGCGGGTTCGCCATCAGGATCTCCAGTGTGGCCAAGGAGGGCATTCCTGCTCGATAAAAGGGCATTTTTGCGTCATAAAAAAGAGAGCCAGCGCCGTGACGTGACTCTCGGGTGCAGGATGGCCGAAGGCTTGGTTCAATCGAACTCCTGAGCTTCGCGCAGGCGCAGTTGGCGGGCCTCTTCTTCGTCACGCACGGTATTGATTTCATCCAGGATCGAATCCAGGTCTACTGCTTCGGTGCTCTCTTCGAAGTGGCCGGTCAGCTGGCTCTCTGGCGTCAGTTTGCCATCTTCATACAGCGCCCACATCTCCTTGGCGTAACGACGCCCGAGCAATTCAGGGGCGAACTGGCCGTAATACTCGGTAAGGTTATTCACATCGCGCTCGAGCATGGCCTTGGCGTGGTTGTTGGCGGCGGCATCCACCACTTGGGGCAAGTCGATGATCACCGGGCCAAACTCGTCGACCAGCACATTAAACTCGGAGAGATCGCCATGGACTAGGCCTGCACACAACATGCGCACCACGTACTGGATCATGATGTCGTGATCTTCCAGGGCTTGCTCGTCGGACATGGTGACATCAGCCAGCCGTGGCGCAACATGGCCCTCTTCATCGGTGATGAGCTCCATCAAGAGCACGCCATCGAAACAGCCATAGGGCTGTGGCACCCGCACTCCGACACTGGCCAGCTTGTACAAGGCGTCCACTTCGGTGTGCTGCCAGCTCTCTTCTTGCTGCTTGCGCCCGAATTTGGAACCCTTCTCCATGGCCCGGGCATCCCGGCTGTTACGGACCTTGCGTCCTTCCTGGTATTGCACGGCTTGCTTGAAGCTGCGCTGGCTCGCTTCCTTGTAGATTTTGGCGCAGCGAATATCGGTACCGCTACGCACTACAAAGACGTCGGCTTCTTTACCACTTTTCAATCGGCGGATGACTTCATCAACCAAGCCGTCATCAACCAGAGGTTGGATTCGTTTTGGAATTTTCATGACGTCCTTGTACCTTATTTGCGTCCGCGATGGAATCATCTGGCTGAACTTCTGTGCTTTTGCCAAGCCAGGCGCTTTGCTCGACACCAACTGTTCCCGTCTTGATCTGATCCTGTCCCGCCTGTTTCTCGCGGTAAAGAAGCCTGAAGCGGCGCGCCTTGCAGGCCTACATAATTCTTCTGCCGTCTAATAGCGGCGGGTACGACATGGATCTGTCCTGCCATACTGACTAGGCGAGGGTTAAATCCTTGCTCTGTCATCTCGCGCTCTCCGCAGCGGGATTGCCCGAAGAGGATTTCGACCCCACGATCTGAGTCTGTAGAGGGAAAACACCATGGAAAGTCAGTTACATAGTTTGCCGGCGTTGTTTCGCCAACTAGGGTTGGCGGATACCCCTGAGGCGATTGCCGCGTTTGTGGCCCGTCAGGCGCCATTACCCGCCCATCTACTGCTGGTGGATGCCCCTTGCTGGAGCAGCGCCCAAGCCCAGTTATTAGCTCAGGCTTTGGAGGATGATGCTGACTGGGCCGAGGTGGTGGATGAGCTGGACTTACTGCTGCGGGAGCCCAGGCCATGACGGACGAACGACTGGAGCGGGATTCCATGGGAGTGATCGGCGTGGCGAAGGATGCCTTCTGGGGCGCACAGACCCAGCGTGCGCTCCTGCATTTCCACATTGGTCAGGAACGCTTCCCGCGCAGTTTTATCCGTGCACTGGGTCTGGCCAAGCGGGCAGCCGCCGAAACTAATATGCAGTTGCAACGGTTGGATCCACGGCGAGGGGAGGCGATCGTCGCGGCCGCGATCCGGATGATAGCGGGCGAGCTGGATCCCCATTTTCCGCTGACCATCTGGCAAAGCGGCTCCGGAACCCAAACCAACATGAATGCCAATGAGGTGCTGGCCTATGTGGCCAACCGGCAACTCGGTGAACTCGCGGGCACCCCCGGAGCGGTTCATCCCAATGATCACTGCAATCTGGGGCAATCGACCAATGATCTGTTTCCAACCGCCATGCATATTGCCGCAGTCGAGCAACTGCACCAGCAGTTGTTTCCGGCCTTGTTGCGATTGCAGTTAGCGGTGCAGCAGCAGGTCGTGGCATGGCAGGACATCATCAAGCTGGGGCGTACTCACTTGCAGGATGCAACCCCCCTGACGTTAGGGCAGGAGTTTTCCGCCTATGTGACCCAGCTGGGGTGGGGACTCGCGCGGCTGGAGGCGACACTGCCGCGGCTTTATCCGCTGGCGCAGGGTGGGACTGCGGTCGGAACCGGCCTGAATACCGCCATTGGATTCGCTGAACAGTTTGCCGCCCGGATTGCCATGTTGACCGGGCTGCCATTTACCTCTGCTGAAAATAAATTTGCCGCGCTGGCCGGGCATGAGCCGCTGGTCGAGCTCTCGGCGATGTTATCGACACTGGCCGTCAGTCTGAACAAGATGGCCAACGATATCCGCTTGCTGGGATCAGGGCCGCGGTCGGGACTGGGGGAATTACTGTTACCGGCCAATGAGCCCGGCTCCTCCATCATGCCGGGCAAAGTAAATCCGACCCAGTGTGAAGTGCTGACCATGGTCTGTGCCCAGGTGATTGGCAATCATACCAGCATCAACATGGCTGCCGCCCAAGGGCAGTTGCAGCTGAACGTATTCAAGCCGCTGATGATCTACAACCTGCTGCAGAGCCTGCAGCTATTGAGTGATGCCATGGCCAGTTTTGCCGAGTATTGCATTGCGGGCTTGCAACCGGATCGCGCACGGATGGCGGAATTACTGGAGCGCTCCTTGATGCTGGTCACGGCCCTGGCGCCGCGTCTCGGCTACGAGCAGGCGGCCGCCTTGGCGCAGGCGGCACTGGGCAATGGCACCACGTTGCGGGAGGAGGTGATCCGCAGTGGCTGTTTGTCGGCGCAGGAGTTTAACCAGTGGGTTCAGCCCCAGCAGATGCTGGCGCCTCACTAGTCCGTTGGGTGTGCTGGGCCGTTCGGATATAAGAAGCCCCCGGGGAGCGGTCCGCTGGTACGGTCCTATCGCCGGGGGCAAGGGGCTAGCTCTACAGGTTCACGCTAGCTGTGCTTAATAACTCAGCCCGAAGCCATATTCGTACAACGGGTTAGCCGAGTCGTGAGCCACGTCTTCATCCTGTGCCAGCACCGCACTCCAGCTGGACGGTAGCTCGAACGGCAGTTTGCCCTTGGGCGCGGCGGCACCGGTCAGGACATCGAAGAAGGCGGTATCCAGAGCACCGAAGTTGGCCAGCAGGGCATCGATATCGCCGATCACGTCGGTCAGGATGGCCGGACGGTCGAGGTAAATCGAGGCGACAACCGGAATGCCGGCGGCTTTGGCAGCCTTGATGGCGGCATAGTCGGCACTACCGGTATAGACACCGGCATGGTCGGTATCTTGGATCAGACTGCTGCTGTCCGCGAATCCGAGCTGGCCGAAGTGTACGCTGCCGAACGGGAAGTGCGGATCGGTTTCATACGGAGTGCTGATGCGCAAGATAGCCAGGTCGGCCTCCGCCGGATCTGTGACAACCGTAAAGCCATATTGCGCGGCCACGGTCGCATTGACGTTGTACAGGTAGACCTTCTTATAGCTACTGGCGATGGTTTCGGCACTCAGCGGCAGTATGTTGTCATTGTTTTTTAACAGGATATGGGCCGCACTCTGTGCCGCGAGCCCCTTAGCCTGGAAGTCACTGTTGCCGACCAGCTCGACGGCAGCCGCTTCGTCCACATAGGGATTTTCAAACAGGCCGAGATCAAGCTTCTGCTTGAGGATCCGCAGCACGGAAGCATCGATTTGCGCCTCGGTAACCAGACCACTCTCGATTGCCGTTAACAGATAGGCGGGTTCATCGACGCCGCCAAACTGATCGACACCAGCGTCAATGGCCTTGGCATAGCGCTCGGCGACCGTCATGCTTTCTACACCCCAGGACATACCGAACGACATGCTCCAGGGGCTGACTCCGGCGGCTACTTCTTCATCGCTGAGGCCAGACACGCATTTATCGACGCAGTCATTGACGATCCCCCAGTCGCTCAGCACCACGCCGCTGAAGGCGAAGTGGCCGCGCAGCAGGTCGGTCAGGATCTGCTTGTTGAAGCCAAAGCCGACTTCCTCGATCGCCTTGCCGTCATAATTCAGACCGACCGGCTTGCCATAGTAGGGCATCACGGCCGCAACATTGGCGCTGAAGGCCCCCTCGAACGGCACCAGATGATAGGCAAAGTTGTCGCCCGGATAGACTTGATCCTTGCCATAGGAATTATGCGGATCCAGACCATTGAGTTGCGGACCGCCACCGGCAAAGTGTTTGACCACGGTAATGACGCTCTTGTCGTTGAGGCCGCTTGTACCTTTCTGGAACCCGTCGATATAGGCGCCGACCAGATCCTTGGCCACGGTGTTACTCTCACCAAAGGTCCCGCTGATCCGTCCCCAACGCGGCTCGGTCGCCAAGTCGGCTTGCGGTGACAGGGCTTCTTGGATCCCCACGGCCCGATACTCCTGACGCGCGATATCCCCAAATTCCCGTACCAGTTCGGCATCCTTGATGGCGGCAAAACCCAGCAGCTCCGGCCATTGGGAGAAAGCACCGGCACTGACGCTGGTCGCATTCGGATCATTGGTGAAGTGGTTTCTGGGGTCGGTACTGATGGTCACCGGGATGCCGAGTCCGATGGCTTCGACCGTCTGCTGCAGAGTATTGTTATCGGCGGCTATGGTGGCCGGATCACCGGACATCCGGGTGATGAAGGTATTGACGTAATTGCTGTTGAGTACCGATGACATGGCATCGAAATTAACCCGGCCGGCACTGGTCAGCGTGAGCGTGCCATGCATCATCAAGCCGGCTTTTTGCGCCAGCGTCATGCGGGCTAGCAGATCTTCAGCCCGGGTGGCACTGTCCAACCGCCAATCTTCATAGGGGTTTAACTGACTGTCTTTATTCAGGTCTTTAAAGCTGTAGCCGTCGGCAGTCAGCAGGGTTGCACTCCGGTATCCCAATGTCGGTTGGGTGTAACTCGTCGTGGGTTCAGAGTCAGAACTGCCACAACCGCCCAGCAGGGCGGCGGTCAGGGCGGTGAGAGTAAAGATCCGTGTGGTGGTTCGCATGATGAGCTCCGTCGGTCTGAATATTGTTATGGGTACTGGAAGTTCCAGAGACGGCACTATAGGAAAGCGAGTCGACTTTGTTTTTACCAAAATGAACGATTTTTTAGCTGGATGTGGCAATGTATAAAACTTGTGAAAGCGGTTGCAAACTTACATCTGGTTACATAAATGTAACAAGCAAGGACGCCTAGATCACATTGTTAGGGCGAAAAACCGGCAATCATCGCGCCCCCGGGGTGCAGCATTAAATTGGGTCTTCATTGTGATCAAAACGGTCTCCTCTAAAATCGCGATCAACTGCCTGCGAAGCGGTGTGCTCGATCACCTGGATGATGAACAACTATTTCGCGCCAGCGGGATCCACCGTTATGAGTTATTGAATCCAATGGGGCGTATTGATGCCAGCCGCCATTTCCGGTTTCTGCAGTTGTTGATGAAGCATCAACCGGATATTCAATTGCCGGAAGAGCCAGGATTACAACACCTCTTTGAAGACTTTCTGCCGTTGGCCTGCGTTTGCAGTAATGCGCCGACGCTGCGTGAAGCCTTGCGCTTATATTTGCTCTACCGGCCCTTGATTGGTGAATGTGATGTCATGTCGATGCAGGCTCATCCCCGCGGTCTGTTACTGCGCTATCAATCCGAGAGTCGGCACGCTCAATTGTCGGCAGTCAGTAGCATGTATAACTTTCTCTGGCGTTGTTGCTCAAATCAGGGAACTATCCCGCAGTTTGGTGATCTGATCTCTTAGGTTCACCACCGGGAGCGCCAGATGGG
>NZ_BAAGVN010000361.1:0-99087 GCF_054780855.1 Pseudaeromonas pectinilytica | reverse complement strand
TGTGTAAAAGCCAGGCCAAAGAAGTATGCAATCAGAAAACCTAATAAAAACAATGCCAGTCAGCGTTAACTGACTGGCATTAGAGCCGAGGCTCCCCTTGTCGTTCCTGATATTCACTAGGCTAAACCACAAAGAATTTGGCATTCACCCAGGCAATAGTGAAATAGGCCGAGAGCAGTGCGGAAAGCGCTAGGATCAGCGGCCGCATGATGGGTTTATTGCGAACAAACAACACCATCACCAACATGGTCGGATAAAGGCCAAACAAATAGCGCGGGAAGGCATTGGTACTGGTCACGATGGGAACCATAGTGCAAATCAGCATAAACACAGCTTCCGCGTAGCGACGCTGATACAGCAGATAACCATTCATCGCCCAGCCTAGGGCTATCACCACCGATAAGTAGTACTTCCGTCCCCCGGTTTCGAAACCATCCAGCCAATAGTGGAACGGATTATCAAACATCCGTCCCCAGGCTAGCTGGATATTTTTGAAGGCAAAGCCATCACCGACATGCAGATGCAGATAGAGCATGTAGCTGAACAGGGCAAACGGAATAACCCACAGTGTTAGCAACACGCGCCAGGTTCGATCGCCAAACCGCACCAACTCGCGCCAACCATAGGCTTGCAGCGCCAGAATGAGCACCGGAAACACCACCATGACCCCGAGATTTCGCGTCGCAGCCATCAAAGCACCCGCCACGCCGACCCAGAGCCAGCGATGTCGATAAGCAAACAAGAACACGGCTAGCGTAAATAGTAAAAAGCTGGACTCGGTATAGGGGGCAATGAAATAGATGGAGAATGGCGAAAAGGCCAACAACCAAACCCCGAAACGCGAGGTCTCCAGATCCTGCCCCAGTTGCCGCAAACAGAGAAAAAACAACGGCAGGGTAAAGAAGAATGCCAGGTTAGTCAGCAAGTAAAACGCATTGAGGGTACCAATACCCAGCAGCTCACCCACCCAATAGCCTGCCATCGGAAAACCAGGCAGGAAGGCCCAGTTGGCCGCATGGCCTGTAGTCAAACCATGGGGATAAGTGTCATAGCCAACATCCGCGATACTCTGGAACCAGCCGCAGTCAAATTGACAGAACATGCTGGGAATATCGGTCTCCAATGCTGTTGCTATATTCACTGCATCGCTGTAATCAGTCTCGACATTGTAGTGCATGGCACCAAAGTAGCCGATGGCGTACAGCACTACGCGACTGACCACGAAGGCAATCACAATCAATAGCCAATCCCGCCGCCCAATGGCCAAGCGTTCTGGGATGACCTGAACATTTTCCAAATGCATTTGGTGGCTTAGCTCCTAATCAGCAAACACCCAGACGCGCGAGAGCAAGTAGGTCAGTATGGTTACCGCCAACGTTGCAATCACGACCGGCAACAGACCCGACAGCCCGGCAAACAGCAAACCGCTGAGCAACAGATTTCTGACAGCCAACGAAAACAGGGCCACCAGCAAAAATTTGCCGATGGCACCATGCTTTTGGAAGGTGATGTAACGATGACCGAAGAAGGAAAACCAGAAGGCAACAAAAAATGCCGTGGTGGTCACCAGATGTTCGGAAATCGTCGGCCAAACACGAAACAATGCCACTGAGGTGCCCAAATCGACGAGGGTAGCTCCCCCGCCAACTAGGCCAAAGCGAAACAGTCGCCAAAACTCTTCACGGGAGATCATTCCGCTGTCGGCTCCGTTACCGGAGCTGTGCGCGAGTATTGGCCATAGACGCCTTCCACCACAAACACTGGACGTTGTTTGACTTCCAGGAACATGCGTCCCAAATACTCACCGAGCACACCGATAGATATCAGCTGCATGCCACCGAGGAACAGAATCACACTCATCAAGGAGGCATAACCCGGCATGTCGATCCCGAAGAAGATCACCTTGGTGATAATCACTAGAATATAGAGGAAGCTCAGCATGGCGACACCGGCACCGACATAGCTCCATACCCGCAGCGGCCAACTGGAGAAGCTGAAGAAGCCATCCAGCGCAAAGTTCCACAACTTCCAATAGTTGAACTTGGTTTCACCCGCAGCGCGGGCCGGGCGCTCATACGGAACACCAATCGAGTTGAACCCCGCCCAGGCGAACAATCCCTTCATGAAGCGGTTGCGCTCCGGCAGTTGCTTGATCACCTCGACCACGCGGCGATCCATCAGTCGGAAGTCACCCGCGTTTTCCGGGATCTTGGTGGTGGTGGAGACGGCGTTGAACAGGCGATAGAAACCACCTGCGGTCAGACGCTTCATCGGGGTGTCCGCATTGCGATCGGAGCGCACACCGTAGACGGTGTCATAGCCTTCTTCTTGCCACAGACGAACAAACTCGAGGATCAACGAAGGCGGATCTTGCAAATCAACATCCATCGGGATCACGGCATCGCCACGAGCATGGCTGAGACCTGCGGTCATAGCCGCTTCCTTGCCGAAGTTGCGCGCCAGATTGATCAGCGTCACGCGGGGGTCTTTTTCAATCACCGACTCAATCACCTGACGAGTCTTGTCACGGCTACCGTCATTGACAAATACAATCTCCAGTTGGTCCCGCAGCGTCGGCAGTTCCTGATCGATCGTGTCGATAAACGTCTGGATGCTCTCTTCCTCGTTATAGGCAGGCACCACCAATGACAACGTAAAGTTTTTCTTCTTGACCATGATGTTCTTATTCCTCATGAGAAAGCTGTAATGACTGGAACCGCAACGGGTGGGATCCGGTCATGGCAATATAATTGGCCTGGAGTGGATCGGCGATGAACAGACCGGCGGGCAGGTGCACCACCAGATGGTGAGGCCCTGTCTGTTGCAGAACCAACTCGCTACGCCATTGTTCACCCACACTGAAACTCAGCCGGGTGTTGGGCTTGAGATTCCGGACATCGGCTTCCAGGCGTAGCTTGCCGGGTTCCCGATGCAGCGTGAAATAGAGTCCGCCCTCACCCGAGAACTCAGAGCCGGTGCCATCGTCTTTGGGCAATGACCAGCCTTGACGACTGAGGATCCAGGCCCGGTCGTTGACCATATCAAATCGAGTCCCAGGAATGTAGGCCAGCGTCTGGTTGCGATTCCAGAAACGGGTCTTCATCTCCAGATAATAGAGACGATAGGCATAACTCACAGAAGGATGGGTCGCCAGATACAAAACGGCGAGGTAATAAGCAGACAATCCCAGGATTGCCAAAATAATGAGCGCTTTAAGTGTTCGCGACATAACAATCGAAAGCTCGATTTCAGGTGGGCCAATCGTAAAGCAGTTGTCGCAGAAACAACAGAGAATGGGCTCGAGTTCACATAAAAAAAAACTCTATTCGCGCTAGAAAGAGGTTCGTGAAATCAGGAATGACCCAGATCATGGTGGATTGCCACGAAAACCGTAATGCTGCATTTCAAATTCAACTAATTGACGTGCCTGTTGGCCCCTCAAAGGATAATCGCCGATGAATATGAACCATGCCCAGCGCCTGATCCTGAGTAATCAGTATGAAATTCTGAAAAAACTCAATCCGGAAAAAGCCGATTATTATCAACGCTGCCAAACCATCATTGAGCATGGTTACTGCCTGCAATTGCTGGAATTGGAAAAAGAGTTTGGTCATCTGGACGAGGCAACCTGCCGGGAGGTCATCGACACGCTGGAGATGCACCACGCGCTGCAGGTCTCCTATGCCAATTTACCAGCCACCGAAGTCCAAGAGCTGGCGACCAGCCGGCTCGACTATATTGGCTATTCCAGAAGCCATGAGAAGGAGCTGGCAGATTACGTCTGCTTCCTGCTGGATGTTGAGGGACGCTTCCCGGAACTGGGTAAATGCTGCTCTTCGCTCACCTCGGAAATTGGCATGCGCGACAAGTACCAACGCATGCTGGCAGCCTGGCGCGATTGCCCACGCCATTACAAACTCTCCATTCAGGAGATCCGCAAGGTTCTGAATGCCTGATAGAGGGTATCAACTCCATAGGAAAGGCGCCGCAGAGGCGCCTTTATTTCATAGCCAATCCACGCGGGGTCATGCCCGGCGCGTACCGCGCGACGTGAACCAACAGGCCAGTTTGATACCGAACAACATGGCGGCGACAAACAACAGGATTTGCCATTGGCCGGTAACGAGTGCCGTGATGGCCGGGCCCGGGCAGATCCCGACCAACCCCCAACCGACACCGAATAGCGCACTGCCTATCAGCAGTCGGCTATCGAGATTTTTCGTCCTAGAGATGTGGAAATCGGATCCATCCACCGCCTTGGCTCTCGGTTTAACCAACCAAAAATAGCCGGGCATAAAGACCAACAATGCGCCGCCCATCACCAAAGCCAGACTGGGATCCCAGTTGCCACCCACATCGAGAAAATTCTGCACCTTGCTCGGTAGCACCATACCCGAGAGCGTCAACCCCAAACCAAACACCATACCGCTCAACCCTGAAATCCAGCGCATAACAGCATATCCTCCGGTTAAGCCCATACATGGCGTATAACATACACAGTCAGCATTCCCGCCAACATGAAACTCAGGGTTGCCACGACGGAACGCAAAGACAGGCGGCCGATGCCGCAAATCCCATGACCGCTCGTACAGCCATTGCCCAGCTTGGCACCAAACCCGACTAAAAATCCGCCGCTCAGCAGCAGAGGCACCGATACAACCGACAGATCCGGAGTTGGCAGCGCCAGCAACCAAACACCACAGGCGCCCCCCGCCAGCAGTCCCAGCACAAACTGCAGCCGCCACATGCGGTCGCCTTTTGCCCCATCCATCAAACCCGCCAATATGCCACTGATGCCCGCAATGCGCCCTTGCAGCCAGAGTAGCAACAAGGCCGCCAGGCCAATCAGGATACCGCCCAACAGGGCACTTACCGGAGTAAAGTGAATCATCCAACATCCTTCATATTGAAAATTAGCCAACTATGACGCCATTAATTAGCAATTGCTTAATTAAAGACTATTCTAAACAGAGGCCTTAGTTTAGTGAAGCCTAATTTATCAATCCTCTCAGGAGCCTTACAGATCATGACCATCGATAATGGCGTACGCATCATAGCTGGCAGCATGGTCCTGCTTTCAGTAGCCCTTACCTACTGGATACACCCAGCGTTTATCTGGCTGACGGTATTCATAGGCCTGAATCTCATCCAGAGCGCCCTGACTGGTTTTTGCCCCGCAACCTGGTTGTTGCGCAGGCTCGGCTGCCACTAACCCAGGACCAAGTTTGAAGAGGCGCCATATTCTGGCGCCCCATTTTTCCCCTGGTGACACTTTCCGTTCCGCTCCTCAATTCCGCCCGCCGCCAGTTGCACCAACTGAGTGCAAAACCCATCGACCTGCACAGCTTTGGCTCTATTTCCGCTGATTTGCCTGGCAAAACCGGCTTGAATGCTGGCATGCCGATTGCGACAGAGAATGAACAAGGAAGGCGTATTCGAGGTGTCAGATGCTCAGGATCCACAACCCAAGCCCCGATCTCTATGACGAGATGTTGCTCGCCGATGGCAGCAGCCGGGCCCACTATTCGCCATTCTGGCAGTGGCTGAAACAAACTGATGAGAAACATATCCAGCACAAGCGCGAAGAGGCCGACCTGCTCTTCCACCGCGTCGGGATCACCTTCAACGTGTATGGCGAACAGGATGGTGCCGAACGTTTGATTCCTTTTGATAACGTGCCACGCATCATTCCCGCCAGCGAGTGGCAAATGCTGGATCGCGGCATCCGGCAACGGGTGACAGCCCTAAATGCGTTTTTGCATGATATCTACCATGAGCAACATATTCTCAAGGCCAAGGTGATACCCGCCGAACAGGTGCTGGCCAATGATCAGTATCAGCCCTGCATGCAAGGCGTCACCCTGCATCGCCGGATCTATGCCCACATTACCGGCGTGGATCTGATCCGGAATAACAATGGCGATTACTATGTGCTGGAGGACAACCTGCGCACCCCTTCCGGCGTTTCTTACATGCTGGAAAATCGCAAGATGATGATGCGTCTGTACCCGGAGCTGTTCTCCCTGCAACGGATAGCGCCAGTAGAGCGTTACCCTTCTTTATTGCTGCAAACCTTGCGCGAGAGTACCCCGGTCGATAACCCTTGCGTGGTGGTGCTTACCCCGGGCCGCTTCAACAGTGCCTATTTCGAACACAGTTTTCTGGCACAACAGATGGGTGTCGAGTTGGTGGAAAATGCCGACCTCTTCGTCAAGAACGGCCGGGTGTTCATGCGCACCACCGCAGGTCCCCGGCAGATCGATGTCATCTATCGTCGCATCGATGATGCCTATCTGGATCCACTGGCCTTCCGTCCCGACTCCATGCTCGGGGTGCCTGGTTTGCTGTCGGTGTATCGGGATGGAGGTGTGGTGCTGGCCAACGCGGTCGGAACCGGGGTTGCCGATGACAAGTCCATTTACCCCTATGTACCGGACATGATCCGCTTCTATCTCAGCGAAGAGCCAATCCTCAACAATGTGCCCACCTGGCAGTGCCGACGCCCCAGCGAGATGTCCCATGTGTTGGCCAACTTGCCGGAGCTGGTGGTCAAGGAGGTTCATGGCGCCGGCGGTTATGGCATGCTGATTGGTCCGTGCGCCACCCAGCAACAACTGGCTGATTTTGCCGAGCGCATCAAGGCCAGACCGGATAATTACATCGCCCAACCCACCCTCTCCCTATCAACTTGTCCCACCTTCGTGGAGTCAGGTGTGGCACCGCGTCACATCGACTTGCGTCCTTTCGTATTGACCGGTCGTGAAATTCGACTCGTTCCCGGCGGATTAACCCGGGTGGCGCTGACCGAGGGGTCTCTGGTCGTCAACTCCTCGCAAGGCGGTGGTACCAAAGATACCTGGGTTCTGGAGGATTCTTTATGCTGAGTCGCACTGCCAGTGAACTGTATTGGATGTCCCGCTATCTGGAGCGCGCGGAGAATACCGCCCGCATGCTGGATGTCACGAATTCAATGTCTCTGATGCCGCAAATCGATGCCGATAATAGTGAACTGATTGCGCCCTTGACCATCACAGGTACTCATGAGCCCTATCTGGCGCGCTATGAGCAGATCAACATGCCCAATCTGCTGGAGTTCTTTCTGCTGGATGAAGCGAACCCCAGCAGCATCTACAACTGCATTCGCGGCGCACGAGACAACGCCCATGCGGTACGGGGTCGCATTAGCGGCGAAGTGTGGGAGAGCCTCAATACTACCTGGCTGGAGATTAAAGCCCTGCGCAAACGCGGCATCGCCGGACTGGATGCCGTCGCATTTTTTGATTGGGTGAAAGAACGCTCCCATCAGGTACGCGGCGCCACCTTCGGCACCATATTGCGTAGCGACACCCTGCGCTTCATCCGTTTGGGGACCTTTATCGAACGCGCCGACAACACAGCGCGGATCCTGGATGTGAAATATCAGGTGATGAAAGAGGATGAAGATCCGGTCCGCGAATTTTATCGCTGGAACGCACTGTTACGCTCGGTCGGTGCCTATGAGGCCTATCAGGAGCTGTACAAGCAGAGCCCGACCCGGGATCAAGTCGCTGAATTGCTCATCCTCCGTAGTGAGGTTCCTCGCTCCCTGCGCGCCAGCGTCGAGGAAGTGGAACAACTGCTCGCTAAAATCGAAGGGGATACCGGGCGCGAACCCCGCTTATTGACCGCGGTCCAGCACGCCAAATTACGCTTTGGCACCATTGGCGATCTCTTTGCTGAAGGACTGCACGATTATCTGAACCAATTTCTGCATGACATCAATGCGATTGCCGAAAGCATTCACCGGGCCTACCTGGAGGCATCCTAATGAAATTGACCATTGAGCATCACACCCATTACACCTATCAAGGTGAAGTGCGCCGCAGTACCCAGTACCTGCGCCTGACCCCTCAGCATTCCAACCGGCAACGCATTCTGTCTTGGGAGCTGGATCTGCCGGAATCGGCCACCTGCACCACCGACAGTTATGGCAATGTGCTGCATGTACTGACGCTGGACCAGCCTCATGAAGCCATTCATATCCATGCCCGTGGTGTCGTCGAGATCCTGGATGCGGAGGAAGAGCCGGATGCAACCCACTCGCCATTGATCTTCTTGCGCCACAGCCCCTTGACCCAACCCGATGCCGCCATCCGTCAGTTGGCCGAACGCTATCACACGCCCGATGATCTGCAATCCGGCCTGGAAGCCCTGATGCAAGCGTTGCTGGAGCGGATGCCCTACAGTCCGGGCAGCACCCGCGTCGACTCGGCCGCCACAGATGCTTTCGCCGCCGGCGAAGGGGTCTGTCAGGACCATACCCATGTCTTTCTGGCCTGCTGCCGCTCGTTAGGTTTGCCAGCTCGTTATGTCAGCGGCTATCTTTACACTCCAGACTCCAGCCATGTCGCCACCCATGCATGGGCCGAAGTCTGGTATCTGGACCACTGGCATACCTTTGATGTCACCAATCAGTGTACGACCCCGACCCAACATCTGAAGCTGGCCGTCGGTATCGATTATCTGGATGCCTGTCCGGTGCGGGGTGTCCGTTACGGCGGTGGAAACGAGGCCATGCTGGCTCATGCCGCCGTCAATCTGATCAGTCAGCAATCCGAACGACAGCAGTAAGATAGAATAATCCGCAGCACTGATGTGCCTGCCTGATAGAGAGAGAGCCATGACCTATTGCGTCGCGATGCGCCTGGCCGATGGCCTGGTGTTTGCCTCTGACTCCCGCACCAATGCGGGGGTCGACCACATAGCCACCTTCCGGAAATTGAATGTGTTTCACCAGCCGGGCGAGCGCTTGCTGGTGTTACAGAGCGCGGGCAATTTAGCCACAACCCAGAGCGTGCTGAGCCTGCTGCGACAACGCTGTCAGGAGGAGAAGTTGAACCTGATGAACGTCGGTTCGCTGTACGATGCGGCGACGCTGGTGGGAAATACGGTTCGGGAAGTTATCTCCAGAGATGGTGGACAACAGCAGAGCAGCGTCAATTTTGGTTGTAACCTGCTGCTAGGCGGGCAGATCCGCGGCAGTGATCCCCGGCTATTCCATATTTATCCGGAAGGCAACTTTATCGAAGCCACGGAAGATACCCCCTATTTTCAAATCGGTGAAAGCAAGTACGGCAAACCGATTATTGACCGGGTGCTGAATTATCAGACCTCGTTGGAGCAAGCCATGCAGTGTGCCCTGATCTCCCTCGATTCCACCCTGCGCAGTAATCTATCCGTAGGCTTGCCACTGGATGTTCTGATCTATCCGCAAGGTAGTTTTTGCGCCGAACAACAATATCGAATCACCGATCAACACCCCCATTTTCAGGCCTTGCGACAGGCATGGTCTGAGGGCTTGTTACATTTATTTCGAGAGCTCCCCCCGCTCGCTCTGGGAACAAAATAGAAGTGATGAAAACCGACTACGGGGCATTCCGGCTGAGATTGCGCAGCACGTCATGGATAAAACGTTATTTTCTGCTTTAATCGGCAGAGGTTCAGACTCGAAAATCAGGATCCCTCGGAATGAAATTGCTATGCCCGCTCCTATTTTTTCTGGCATCGCTGACCAGCCCTCTCACCATAGCCAATCCACTATGCCCGAACCCGTTACGAGTCGGCTGGGATGACTGGCCGCCCTACCATTTCCAGAGTAGCGATGGAGCTATGCATGGCTTTGCGGTCGAGATATTGCAGGCGGTGATGCGTGATATGGGGTGTGAAGTCGTCTTTCGTCCACGCCCCTGGCGTCGCCAGCTGCAAGAAATCCAGATCGGGGAAGCCGATATCGCCATGGAGGCTTACTACAACGAAGAGCGTGCCGAATTTGCTTATTTTTCAGATGCCTACAGCCCGAGTCAAGTCATGCTCTGGATACGCCCCAAGCAATCGCTTCCTGGGACCAATATCGGCACGCTGCTCGATAAGGGCTTTGTACTGGGTATTACCAAAGACTTCTTTTACGGCCCTGAATTTGAGCCCTACCGCCAGCACCAGAATGTCCAAACCGTGTTATCGGAACATATGAATTACGCTAAATTGCAGAAGGGCCGGATCAACGGTTTTCTCGGCGATTGGCTGGCAACCACATGGGGTTTAAAGCAACAACATCTGGATCTCAAAGTACAACCGGCCCCTATCACCATCTATTCGGCACCGACGTTTTTCATGTTCAGTAAACAGAGTATTAAGCCGGCGTTTGTCGCCGCGTTTAACCAAGCGTTACGGCAAATGAAAAAACGGGGGGATTACCAACAGTTGCTGGATAGCTACACCCGCACCGATTAGCCATTTGGATCAGCAGATGTGAAGAAGCTAAAACATCTGCCATCTCGCAGCATAATTTCCCTTGGTGCTCGACTCGCGTCATATAAGCTCAACGACATGGCTGCGCATACGGCTCTGACTGACCTAGGATTGAGAAACGATGAAACCTGAATCTCACGACACCCTTCATTCTGATACACCTGATTCCGATAACGTACAGGCTGCAATCGCCGTCCATCACCTGATCTCCGACCCCAGCATGCCTCCGGAACAAATCATTGAACGCTTGGGAGATATCACCCTGCAAATCCAGCTCGGTGTGCAACAACTGTGGGAAACCATACCGGTGCCGGAACAGATTGATGAGTGGTTAACCCTGACTCAGATCGAAGAGCTGACCTTCTGGCGCCCGCATCCAAAGCACGCCGGAATGCAGCTTGCCGACGCCATTCGCTTGGCTCGATACTTTCTGCAGCACGGTGGTTTTTTCAACAATATGCAGGGGGAAGGCAACTGGTTGTTTGACGGCGATCGCCGCCCTGTCAGCCTGGGGACTGAACTGACCCGGGATCTGTTTTTTGCCTTGCGTCCAATTCTATCTCTCCACCAGGTCGATTTTGATAGCAGCCAACTTGCCGGTTTCCGGACCGATGATGAATCCTATCCCGGTCATCTTTTTCTTGCTGGCGAGTTGTCGGTCTGGGGACTTAAAGGTCAACCACCACGATTCATCCAGACCACCCGTCTCA
Organism: Pseudaeromonas pectinilytica; assembly: GCF_054780855.1. Classification (NCBI taxonomy): domain Bacteria; kingdom Pseudomonadati; phylum Pseudomonadota; class Gammaproteobacteria; order Aeromonadales; family Aeromonadaceae; genus Pseudaeromonas; species Pseudaeromonas pectinilytica. Next base: position 88,090 of record NZ_BAAGVN010000361.1, on the reverse strand, counting down.
ATGCCATGGAGCTGGATGATCCATTTGCGAATCTGCTGGACGCCGATGATCCGGTATAGCCTTTCCCTGTCGCGCATGCATAAGGCCTCCCAAGGGAGGCCTTTGCTTAGCGCCAATGACGATATCGTGGTTAGTATTCAGCAGTTGCCATCTGGAACGTCTTGAACCCACCGGAAAGGTTCCGCGCGGTAAAACCGGCTAGCGTCAACATCCGGTAAGCGACATGCCCGCGCAAACCAACCTGACAGGTGATCAAAATTTCCTTTTCTTTGGGTAGCTCATGCAAACGGCCCCGTAATTCATCGACCGGGATATTGATAGCACCCGGGATCTGGCCATTGGCTTTCAACTCAGCGGGGTTACGGACATCCAGCACCAATTGATCGGAGCGAAGGTCGAGCACATCTTCGCTATGACAGATCCGTTCATCTCCTTTGATGACGTTTGCCGCCACCATACCCGCCTGATTGATCACATCGCGAGCCGAGCCGAAGGGCGGTGCATAGGTCAACTCCAGATCTTCGAGTTCCATCACACTCAAACCAGCGCGCATGGCCACGGCCAAGACATCAATACGCTTATCCACCCCATCCTTACCGACCGCTTGTGCACCCAAAATGCGACCATTGTGCGGATCGAACAATAATTTGAAGCTGACGGGCTGAGCGCCAGGGTAGTAACTGGCGTGACTGGCTGGATGCACATAAATCTTCTGGTACGCCATGCCCGAGCGAATCAGGCTCTTCTCGTTCAGCCCCGTGCTGGCAACGGCCAAATCGAACACTTTACAGATTGCAGTCCCTTGGGTCCGTTTATACAGAACCTTGCGGCCAAGCATATTATCCGCTGCCAATCGCCCCTGACGATTGGCTGGACCAGCCAGCGGCATCAAACCCGGCTTACCGGTGACAAAGTCAGTGGTCTCAACCGCGTCGCCAACCGCATAAATTGCCGCGTCCGAGGTACGCATGCCCTCATCCACCTTGATGCCACCTCGAGGCCCCAACTCAAGCCCGGCTTGCACCGCCAACAAGGTTTCCGGTTTGACCCCGATCGCCAAAATAAGCAGACCCGTTGTCAAGGTAGATCCATTACTCAAGGAGAGCTGCAACGTATCGACCGCAGGAGTAATCTGGTAATCACCTGTCGCATCAGGCTCAGGAATAGAGACTGGGCACGGTGCCACACTGTTCAGCCCTGTGTTGAGCCGCAGGTCGAAACCATGTTGCACCAGTGTCTGATGAACCAGATTGGCCATCTCCTTATCCACGGGTGCCATCACCTGATCGGCTAATTCCAGCAGGGTGACACGGATGCCGCGCTGATGCAGCGCCTCGACCATCTCCAAACCGATAAATCCTCCCCCCACCACGGTGGCATGGGTCGGCGCGTGCTGCTCCAGAGCGGCGACAATCCGATCCATATCGGGAATATTACGTAGCGCAAAGACTCCAGGGCTATCCAATCCCGGCAGTGGCGGTCGGATCGGCGCCGCGCCAGGGCTCAATAGCAGGCGATCATAGCTTTCGATGTAGAGACGTCCGCTGATCATCTCCTTCACGGTGACTGTCTTGGCCTGCCGATCGATGGCGATGACCTCATGTTGGGTACGAACATCGACATTAAAGCGTCGCTTGAAGCTCATCGGAGTCTGCAACAACAACGCATCTCGTTGCTGAATATCGCCACCGATGTGATAGGGCAAACCGCAGTTGGCAAAAGAAACATACTCGCCACGCTCCAACACTATGATTTCGGCGCTCTCTGAGAGACGGCGAGCACGAGCGGCAGCGGAGGCGCCGCCGGCAACACCACCGACGATGACGATTTTGGTCATATGCTATTCCTTTCATCACGAATGCCGTTACTTTAGGCATTTCTAATTTAGAGTGCAATCATAACATTGCCAGACCGCCTGGATCGGGTATGCTGAAGAGAAGTCGGCCTATTATAGTTCATTGATTTTATGCAACTTCCGGCACCCAGTGTGGCTTCATCTCACCAGACAGCAAGCGGATCCAGCTTACTGCGACTGGACATGCTTACCCGTCAGCTCACCGCCATTGGCTCCTCCGTGGTCCCCGATGCCGTGTGTCCCTTCCCCGGGCAACCCTGGCCTGAGCAATTACCTGCCGACGAGGCCAGCGAAATCAATCAGCTCCTCGACAAGCAGCAGGCTGGCTGTGTGCAGCTAGCACGATACGATACGCTCTGGTTATTGCAATTCATACCCGATCGGCATCCGGAATGGATCCTGGTTGCCCAGCCTTTGTTGGCAACAACGGGGAGTAGTCCGCTACAAGCGCTCGAGTTTCTGGAGCTGGACAAGCAGGCGACGAGCAGCTCGGGAGTAGAACGTAATCGACGGATCTTACACACTCTGTATGCCGCCACCGGCTGTGAACGACTCATTCTGTGGAGTCTGGATAGCCAACTCATGACGCCGCTGTTCATGCTGGGCAACGGCAAAATCCCCTCGCCGCAAACCGTAGATAACCGTTACCTGAAAGCCTTGCGCTCACGAGGCTGTCTCGGTTTTTCGGATCTGTCTCATCAGCCTATGCTCAAGAGCCAGCAGTATCTGGCCGAGGATGACATCCATGCCCGGCTGGACGTACAGTTGCAACAATCGGGGGTTCTTTCTGGACTCATTACGCTGGAATACCGCTCATTTCAACAAAGCTTTCCGGCGCTAACCTTTCAGCTGGCCGAAAAGGCTGCCAGCCTATTGCTGGAGCTCCCTCCATCACCAAACCTGGATCATCTGCAGTGGCTACAGGATTTCAATATTCGCATCGCCAGCCATAGCGGTACCGCCTATTTTGCCCATCTGGCGCAACTGCTCGCGGAGCAGTGTCAAGCCAGTCAAGTCCTCATCTGGCGACAACTACAACGGGAAGGACAAGCTCATCTGGCCAGCGTGGTGCGTTATGATCGCGGTAGCTGGTTACCGGAGCAGGAGCTCTCGCTACAACCTGATGCTTGGCAACTCTTGCTCGATCCGAAGCCGCAGCGTTTGCAGGGCGACTCGCTCGAGGTAGTGCGTCCGTTGCTGGCTGAATATGGCAACTTTGAAGCCTGCTTAAGCTATCCACTACTCGATGAGGATCAGCAGCTTGTCGGTCTGATGTGCTTACTGTTCCGCAATCAGCCTGCCAATAGCGCGCCGCTTGAAACGATTCTCGCCTTGACCGCTCATCGCACCACCGGCGAGCTACTGCGGCGGCGATTTGAAGAGGAGTTGCAATTAGCTCGCGCTGCATTTGAAACACCAATGGCGGTTCTGGTCATTGATGCCTTAGGCTTTATCGAGCGAGCCAATCCTGCCTTTATCGCCATGACGCAATTCGCGCCGGAGGCCATCATTGGTCATCACATGAAGCTGCTACGTCCCAGCTTCTACGATGACGAATTCTATAATTCCTTGCAGCAGACCTTGAAACGACAAAATTATTGGCAAGGCGAGGAAAATATCCTCAAGGCCAACGGCTTCTATTTTCCCGTACGACTGACGATCACCACCATTCGTCGCCATGATGAGATCACCCATTATCTATGCACCATCGACGATATCTCCGAACGTCGCCATAACGAGCAGCAGATCGAGCAACTCGCCTATTACGATGATCTCACCAACATCTACAATCGACGCGCCATGCTGGAACAACTAGAGATGGCACTGCAAGAGGCTCAGGAGCTGGGTCTCTTTGGCGCGCTGTTGTTACTGGATATCGATCACTTCAAAAATATTAATGACTCACTTGGCCATGCCTTGGGCGATCAACTGCTGAAAGCCATCGTGGTGCGTCTCCAAAACAATCTTGGCCAGCAGTTGTTGCTGGCTCGAGCCTCGGCCGATCAATTTGCGCTACTGGCCAAAGATTTGGGATCCAGCCTGATCTCGGCCCGTATCCAGTGTGAATACTTGGTTCAGGAACTCAGCAGCCTGTTCAGCCAACCCTTCGACATCAATGGCATTACCTTACATGTCACCTGTACTCTGGGGATCAGTGTGTTCCCCGACGAGGTCTCTTTTGCCGAGGTCATGCAGCAAGCCGACACCGCAGTACACATTGCCAAACGCCAGAGTGGTGGGGGGCATGCATTCTTCACCAGCGATATGGGCAGAGCCGTGCGGCGTCGGTTGGAGTTGAATAACCAACTCCGCGATGCGCTGCGGCTACATGCATTTCAACTGTACTATCAGCCACAATTCTCGGTCGTCTCGGGTGCTTTGGTAGGTGCCGAAGCCCTCTTGCGCTGGGAGCATCAAGGGACCTTTATCTCCCCCGCCGAATTTATTCCGGTGGCTGAAGAGACCAGTCTGATCAATGAAATAGGCCTCTGGGTATTGCGTCAAGCCTGCACCCAGTTTGTCTATTGGCAAAGCATAGGCATGCCGTTGCCGGCGATCTCCGTCAACGTCAGCGCCCGGCAATTTCATCACCGGGATTTCCTACCGCAACTGGAATTGATCATGCAGGAGAGTGGGATCCCCGCCCCCTGCCTGTTATTGGAACTAACAGAGTCCGTAGTCTTGGAGAACCTGAACGAGACAGTTCACAAGATGCAGGCCATTCGTCAATTAGGGATCCGCTTGTCGATCGATGATTTTGGCACTGGCTATTCGTCACTGGCCTATCTCAAGGAGTTACCGGTCAATGAGGTCAAGCTGGATCGCAGCTTTATCATGCGGTTGGCGGAGGACCACAAGGATCGAGTACTGGTGGCGACCGTACTGGCGTTGGCCGAAGTCATGGATTTTTCAGTCATCGCCGAAGGCGTCGAGACCGAGGAGCAGTTGCAGGTATTGCGCGATCTGGGCTGCGATCATTTTCAGGGGTTCTTACGCTCCCGACCATTACCGGTCCGCGAGTTGGAACAGCAATTTGGTCCGCCCCCCGCCTCACCACACAACCACGAATAGACAGTGTGGCGGTAAAACCGTGAGCCCTGAGCACAGGGCTCACCCTCAGAACTCAAACTTGTAGAACAGATCCAGAGCTTGGTTCAGACCGCTTAAGGCTTGCACATAGAGTCTGGGCATTAATTCATAGCGTAACTTGACCTCACCGATCGAGGTGAAGACGCCCACGCCATATTGCAATTGCAAACCCGGCATCAAATAACCACTGATGCTGACCTGGGTATCATCTCCGCTACCGGTCGAATCCAGGCTGACATCGCTGAACCCAAAATTCTCGACAATTCCCGATACCAGACCATTGGCTTGACTCAATCCCGCCCCCAGCAAGATCCCAGTCATAGCCTCATCGTTCGAGGTGGTACCGCTACTGCTCGAGCTTTTGCCGCGTAACAGGTAGGAGAGTTTTTCGCTTTGCGAGAGTTGAGGCTCGGAATAGATTTCGATCTTCGGCTGACTAGCTGGTCCTGAAACCTTGACCCCGACCGTAATATTCTTGTCTTCCATCGTTTCCGGATCCCGCTCGGCCTTCACCAGCAGATACGGCGCCGTTGGATTACCACTAAACAGTAATTTACCTTCCTGGATCAGCAGATTTTGTCCAAAGGATTTGAAACGTCCATCATTCAGAGCAATCTCGCCATCCACTCGTAGTGGTGTCTCAGGATCCTGAACGACCCGGACTCCGCCCACTAATTTGGTTTTGAGCCCTAAGGCATCCAGTTGCACATCTCCGCCCAGCCCTAAACTGACATCCAACCAGATCGGCAATGGTGCTTTGGGTGGCGGCGCCGTTTTGCGCCGGGGATCCACCACCTCGACATCCTCCGACACGCTGACCGCACTATCGGGTAAGGACTTCACCTTGATACGAGCCCATGGGATCTGCACCTGCCCCTCCAGACGGATGGTGTCGCCCAAGGCTAACGTCAAATTAGAGCTCACCCGGGCTCGTCCGTAGCCCGCCAGACCAATCTCCAGAGTATCGGCCCGCACCCGCAGTTGCCCAGACAGAGGTTCCTGCGACCAGTCCACATCCCCGTTCAAAGCCAGTGTTCCCTTGCCGACCTTCATATCACCCGCGAGGGTTGCCCGGGAACCATCAATCAGCAGCTCAGTATGCAACGCCTTGATAACCGCCAGTTCTGTCGAGGTTTCCACCTCGCCTTCACTGAGCGCCACGCGTCCATAGAACAGTGGTTTACTCAAGGTTCCAGCCATACGGCCTTTGGCATCGATGCGGCCACGGGTTCGCTTTAGTTCGTCAAAGAGTGGCGCTATGCCATACAGACGCAGGTGACTGATCGACAGCTCCCCCCCCAGGCCGCGTTCGCCCATGGGATCTGTAAGCAACAAATTAATATCGGCCTTGCCCAATTGCTGGGAAGAAAAGTGGAGCTCCAGCTTGCCCTGTTGCGCATCCAGTTGGGTTGAGATGGCCAACTGATCATAGGCCGAGGCGAATTCGTCGGCGATCAGCTTGCCGGGCTCGCTCACCAGTTGCAGGTTGGCATGGGGGATCCCCTGCTTCCAACCCACATTTCCTTGCAGGCCAAGCACCCCCACCCAATCCATGCGCTCGGGCAGGAAAGGTTGTAATGTTTGGGTCGCAAAATCGGTCAGTGCCACATTCAGCTCACCCTGTTGCGGCGAGAGTTCGGTAGCATCGACGCAGAACGAAGATTTCTCCGAGCGCCAACATTGACTCCCGAGCACAACACTGGGTGATGATGGAGCAATCGCCAGCGTCAAGGGTGAGACCAAGTGCCAAGGGCCGATGGGTGTCTCCAGTTGTCCCGAGCCCAGTTCACCTTGCCACTGATGTCCAGTCCAACGACCTTGCAGCGCCAACGTGCTGGCGATCGGCTTGCCCTGGAACTGCAACGCGATTTGATGCGATTTTTCCGTTCCCGTAATGGACAGTTCCAGATCCTGCAAACGCTGGCTACCGCTACGCAGTCGACCCAATGTGAGCTTGGCATCCCCCTGCCATAAGGTGCCCAGCGACATAGAGACATCCAAGGCGAGTTGTCGCAACCGGGTTCCGGCTAGGCTTACTTCATCCGCTTGCAGCGATGCCTGGATAACGGGAGTCTGGGCATTACCGGAGAGTGAGAGTTGCCCGCTCATTGCCCCACCGAGCTCGGGATACAAAACCTCGAGTTTCGGGGCTTGCAATGTGCCATGCAATCGCCAACGCGACGCTAACTCGCCATCCAGCAGGAGTTGGTTACCACCACTGTTTAAGGCTATCCGCTCAAAACGCCATGCCATTCGGTCATCACCACTGAGCTTGCCGGAGAGCGTCAGCGGATAACCATTGAGTTGGCCCGAGGCTTGAATAGCCGGTAGTTTCAGCTGCCAATGATCATCGTTCTGTGCAAATTCCGAGGTTACCGAGCCATTGATGCGTCCCGACAGCTCAGGAAGCCACTCCTGCAAATTGCTGCTTTTCGCTTCGAGCTTGCCCAACCAGTGAATTCCCCGAACCCAACTCAGTTTACCGGTTGCCCCGAGATGACTGTGGCCCGTGGTGATGTTAAGCGGCGCCAGCGCAATGCCATCTAGCGACCCCGTCAACGTCACATCAAGCTTGGAAATCGGCAACTCCTGCACCTTGACTTGACTCCGCAACGAAGCCCGATAGTCCGAGAGCCGTCCCGAAGCACGCAGAGTCCCTTTAGTCAGCGCATATTCCGCAGCCTTGAGTGGCCACTGCAATGTTTGCCATTGTGCCTCCGTCTCGAATGGCAGATCTGGAGCTAGCGTATTCAGCCGGGCCTTCATGGTCAGACCTTCCGTCCCCTCGACCACCAGTTTGGTCTGCAGATCCGTCAAGGGGCCAACTGCGCTCAAGCGGGCTTGCCGCCCCACGAGTTGCTTGTCCAACCATGGCACCTTGGAGAGGCCTTGGAGCTCAAACTGCATCGGATAATAGTCCTGGAACGTCATCTGCCCCTTCAAGCGGAGTTCACCCCATGGATGCCACACTTGCAGTTGCGCCACTCGCAGTTCAACGCCCTCAAATCCGGCGCGGGCTTGCACATCGAATAGCCCGGTATCAAATCCTGTTTGATGATAACGAGCGCGCTGAACATTGAACTGCTCGACTTCCAGTGTGAACGGCAGGAACACCTTGGGCAATAATTCGATCTGCTGCTGAACGACGCGAGCATCAAAGGGTTTCGTCAATGGCGGCGCGGTTGTCTCCTTCTTGGTCGCGCTGGATTTTGGCGATGGAAGCAAAGCGACATCGACATCCGCGCCGTCAGCGTGTTCCAGCTGTAATCGCGAACCATGCCAATTGGCAGCCGCTTGCAAACGGCCAACCGCCACCCGGACATCGGGTGTCGTCAGGACAAAGTCGCGAACCAGTAATCGCTTGAGCTGAATACCGAATGGTAACTGGATTAGCTGATCCATCGGCTCTGTCTGCAGTAGCTCCTCGGATTCAGGGTCCGGGAGGGGATCGGCTAGCGGATGGATCTGGATACGCCCCTGATCGAGTTGAACCTCGTCAATCAACAAGCGGCCACTGAGCAAAGCGCCCAATTGCCATTTCAGGCGCAGCTCATCCGCCTGCACATCCAGTAGCGAAGAGCGGTAGTCGAGATGGCGAAACGTCCACCCCTGCCCTAGATGGCCACTGGCCAGCTCACCCTGCAGCGTCGGTTGCGAGCTCTGCAATTGTTGCCATAACAGCTGATTGCCTGCGGCAGTAAAGAGCAGTAATCCCACCAGTACCAACAGCAAGAGCAACAGGCTGCTCAAGGCCACAAATGTCAGCCGCAACCAACTCATAGCTCGGCTCCCAAACCAAAATGCAGACGCCAGGGAATATGGGTTTCCGACACCCCGAATGCCAGATCGAAGCGGATAGGCCCGAATGGCGAAATCCAACGCATCCCCAGACCAGTCCCGACACGCAATGGATCCTGATAATCATTGGTTGCGGTTCCGGCATCTATAAAACTGGCCAGGCGCCACTTCTCAGCCACGGGATGCGCATATTCCAGCGATCCGGTCGTGACATATCGCGCGCCCGTCAACTGACCGCTCGCATCGACCGGCGAGATGGTTTCAAAACCAAAGCCCCGCACTGATTGGTCCCCCCCGGCGAAAAAACGCAAGCTTGGGGGCATCTCATCCAGATTGGAACCTATGATCCCCCCTTGTTCCAGGCGTGTAGTAAAACGCGCGCCCTCCCAGGGTGTCCGCAACCATTTAGTTCGAGCCCACAAGCGGGTAAAACCCAGATCCGAGCCCCAGGCTGGCTGTGAAAACTCAGTAGTGAGCAAGATCCGGTCACCGAATTCCGGATCGATAGCCTTATCGACACGCAAACGGTTGAGGCTGACTCCAGGTATCAACAGCAAACTGTTACCCTCGCTCAGCCCTTGACGAAATGACTCATATTCCAGGCGGGTGAAATAATCACGCTCCCAATTGCCCAGCTTTTTGGTCCAGTAATGGATACCGGCTGAAGTTTTACTGGATCGAGTGTCATTTAAATCCGTGTGCTCATAACCGGTTTGCAGATTGTAGTAATCGTTGATCGGGTCTTTGCCCGGGATCCGGTAGTTGAATTTCAGGTCTTGCTTGGGTTGCGACATCTTAAACTGCGCCGCCAAGCTGTGCCCATGGCTGTTTAGCCAGGGCTTTTCCCAATTTAACTGAACGCGAGGACCTTCGTCCGTAGAATAGCCGACCCCCGTCTCGACTAGGTTATCACTCTTGGGCTCGAGGCCAATGTAGATGGGGACTTGATGATCCCGGGTTTCGTTGAGCAGGGGCCGGACATCCACCTGGCGAAAATAGCGCGTTTCCGATAGTGACTGGCTCAAGGTCGCCAGATCTTGTGCCTGATAAGGGTCTCCGGCTTTGAAGGTCAGCAGCGGGTGGATGAGCCGCAGCGATTCAGTAACCCCAACAATGCGCGCTTCACCAAAATGATAGCGATGACCACTGGAAAACTCGATGACCACATCGGCAACCAGCTCATCGGGATAGACCTTGACCCGGGAGGTCACCAATTCCGCGTCAAAATAGCCGCGATTAGCCGCGCGCGTGGCTAACGCTGACTTAATATCCTCATACTTGCCATGATTCAGCACATCGCCTTGCTTAAGCGGTAATTGCTTGAGGAGTCGGTCAAATGCCTCATCATTGAGTGCATCACCCAGCAGTTGCACCCTAAGCGTCCGGATCGTCACCGGCTTACCTTTGGTCACTTGCACATGCAACAGTGCCGGATTTTGTTCATCTACCTGCAGTTGGATCCGGGATTGATAATACCCTAGCGCCTGCAAGCCCTGTTCGACAGCGGAGCGGATCTGTTTGCCCCGATATTCTATTCGACCGGGTTGGATGCTCGGCAACGCGGCCAAATGAGTCTCTACATTCTCCTTCAGATCACCACTGATGCCATCAATCCGGTAACTGATATTTTTTGCCTGCACCGGCATGCCCCAGAGGGCCAGCAGCAAGCAACCGCCAAGAAGCAAACGATGGGGTAACATCACTACCGGAAGAAAAGCTGAGCGTTTTTTCACGTAATATTTTGCTCGCTGTTAAAAGAATTTATCATGGCGACGCTAGAGTCCAGCCTTTGCCTAACGGATAGTAACACAGAGACTTTCGGCTAACAGCCCAGCCTGGGTCCGCTTGCAGCCATCGAGCAGATGATTGAAAATCGCCCTTTTATAGCCAACGGATCGTGGAATGAAAGCAGCAGCCTTGCATATTCTGGTGAAAAACCGTCATGAATGTGAAGCCCTAAAAGTAAAACTTGCCAAGGGGGCCCATTTTGGTGAGCTCGCTCGCCGTCATTCGCTTTGCCCTTCAGGCAAAAAAGGCGGTGACTTGGGCGAATTCCGGAAGGGACAGATGGCCAAGCCTTTCGATGATGCTGTTTTCAAAGGTGAAGTACTCACGGTATTAGGCCCGATAAAAACTCAGTTTGGTTTTCATCTCATCAAAGTTCTTTACCGCAGTTGACCCCATTAGCCGGCCAAAACAATCGGCTAAACCGACTGCCGCTGGCATTTTGAGTGGTGCCGAGTTAGCCTTGCCTTGCTTATTCTCAGGGCGGGGTGAAACTCCCCACCGGCGGTAATCCATGTTACGACATGGTCAGCCCGCGAGCGCTTTTGTCGATGTTTATTCGGCAAGAGGTCAGCAGATCCGGTGTAACTCCGGAGCCGACGGTTATAGTCCGGATGAAAGAGGATACGACAGCCATTCTTAACGGCAGCCCAACGGGCTTGCCGCTTGCTGCCTTTCCGTGCCCTGATTCAGGTAATCATTTGACATATCAGGATACTTACCATGGATCAGTCTTTACTCTCGCAATTTGGTTCCCCTTTACAACGCATTGACGCCGCCCTCAGCGCTCTCCGTTCTGGGCAGGGGGTTTTAGTCGTCGACGATGAGGATCGTGAAAATGAAGGCGACCTCATCTTTGCCGCAGAAACCATGACCGTCGAACAGATGGCCTTGATGATCCGCGCCTGCTCGGGGATTGTCTGTTTGTGCCTCACCGAGGAACGGGTCCGGCAATTGCAGCTGCCGATGATGGTGGAAACCAATTCCAGTCACTTTCAAACTGCGTTTACCATCACCATTGAGGCCGCCGTCGGAGTTACCACCGGTGTTTCGGCTCATGACCGTCTGACCACCATAACCGCAGCCATTGCCGACAGTGCCGTACCGGCAGATTTGCATCGCCCCGGCCATGTATTTCCTCTGCGCGCCCGACAAGGCGGCGTGCTGGAACGCCGGGGACATACCGAAGCCACAGTCGATCTCATGCGACTAGCCGGTTTCAAACCCTATGGTGTGCTATGTGAGCTGACCAATGATGACGGCAGCATGTCGCGCTTGCCCGACGTCATTCGCTTTGCCAGCAAGCACCAGATGCCGGTGATCAGTATTGAGGATCTGGTGGCATATCGACTTCAGCTGCAGCAACAGGCTAGTTAGTAGCCAAAGTGAAACCCGGCTGGTTATCGACGTTAAGCGTAAATCAGCTATAAAAACAAAGGGCTATCCTAGGATAGCCCTTGTTGTATACCGAGTTGGCAATTACAGCGACTGCTGGCGCAAGGCTTCGATCCGTTGCTCCAAAGGCGGATGGCTCATAAACCACTCGTTCATCGAACGTTTACCGTTGATACCAAAGGCCATCATGGTGCCTTCCAACTGGGGCTCATGACCCTGACGCAGGCGCTCCAGAGCGGCAATCATCTTGTGACGTCCAGCCAACCGGGCTGAGCCGGCATCGGCGCGAAACTCGCGCTGACGGGAGAACCACATAACGATGACGGAAGCCAAGATACCAAAGACCATCTCCAGCACAAAGACGATCATCATGTAGGCAAAGCCACCCAGCGCTGAACCTTGCTCTTCATCATTAGAGCGAAAAAAGTTACTGATGATGCCAGCGACAACCCGGGCAAAGAAGATGACAAAGGTATTCACCACCCCCTGGATCAGGGTCAGGGTCACCATGTCACCATTGGCGATGTGACTGACTTCATGGGCCAAGACCGCCTCAGCCTCGTCACGACTCATGCTGTAAAGCAGACCCGAGCTCACTGCGACCAGTGAGTTATTTTTGCTGGCACCGGTAGCAAAAGCATTCATCTCGGGTGAGTCATAGATACCCACTTCCGGCATGCCAATGCCGGCTTGCTGCGCCTGCCGAGTCACAGTAGCCAGGAGCCAATGCTCCATCTCACTGCGGGGTTGCTCGATAATTTGCACTCCATAACTGCGCTTGGCCACCCACTTGGAGATCAGCAGCGAGATGATGGAACCACCAAAGCCAAACACCGCCGCCATCAACAAGAGGCCACCCATCCCCTGGCGATTCAAACCGAGCCAGCTGGAAAGCACGCTCAGAACGATAGACAGAACCAGTACAACAGCCAGATTCGTTGCCAAAAACAACAACACGCGTTTCATGAAGACTCCTTAACAGATCAGGGACACAAAGACCTTGATTCAGGTATGTCATTGGTAACATAGATATCACAGAAAAGGCAGCAGTCTATACCGGCCTATTCGTCAGGAATAACCTGACACACACGAAAGCTCCGCTTCCAACACAACCACCACTCAAACCAGATGCTGACTCAAACTGATCATAGGGGCGAGGAATAGAATTTCAATGAACAAAGGTGAAACAAAAACACCATGCACATAGGCATGGTGTTTTGAACGCATCTGATGACAGCCTACAACAACGGCGATAGATCCAGATACTGCCCTAGATCTGATTCAAACGGACGAGCCAGGTAGGGGATTTCACCTAAAAATGGCGCTGGTAATAAACTTTTTAGGGTTTCCAGATTCGCTTTGTAATGACTCATTCCAGGGTGAATACGATTCACGCACCAGCCGGCGATGTTAAGCCGATCGTGCTGGATAGCTTCATAGGTCAACATGGCATGATTCAGGCAGCCGAGTTTGGCGCCAACAACCAGAATCACTGGTAAGTTCTCATGACGCACCCAATCCGAGAGAAAATGCCCATGCCCGACCGGTAAGCGCCAACCACCCGCACCTTCAACAAATATCATGTCTGCATCGGTTTCCCTCAAGCGTTTGAGTCCATCACTCAATACATAAAGCTCGATGGGGACGCCACTTTCTTCCGAAGCGATATGGGGAGCAATATGAGGTTCAAAGCAGTAGCCCACCAACTCCTCATAGGCTAACCGTAGCGAGGTATTCTTCTGCAACATCACCACATCCTGGTTACAGAGTCCCTCCTCCATCAGATCGCAACCTGAGGCCACTGGCTTATAGGCTGCTGTCAGCAATCCAAGCTTGTTGGCAGCACGCAATAAAGCAACGGTTGAGACCGTCTTTCCGACCTCGGTATCCGTACCAGTGATGAAAAAAGTTTTTGTCATCGCGTCAAAACTCCGTAGCAAACTTCATAGCTAACTGGTAACAAGCCGGTATTATCTCGTTCATTTTCATAAGCTTTTTCTAACGTCAACCATCGTTGACGCCCAGATAACCCGGGCGCCCGCTGTCCTGTAACCTGATTCGCGCCAATTCCTTTGAGACCCATAAGTAGCTCACGCAACGTCGAATAATGCAAGACATGACGACGGCAGAACCATTGCTCAAGACGAAATCCTTGCTGAAGACACAGAGATTGTAATCGTTCTTCGTCGATAAACCGGTTCACATGATCCAAATCATCAACCTGTTGCCAAGCGCGACACAACTCCGGCAGGCTACCTGCGCTAAGCGTAGCAAACGCTACCCTGCCCCCTGGTCGCAATACCCGGTATATTTCGCCCAGTGCCAGCGGCAAAGAAGCACACCACTGCAAGGCTAGGCTGGAGAAGACCAAATCAAATGCGCTATCCGACAAGGGTAGCTGCTCCGCATCACCACAGATAAAACTGGCGCTGGATACTTTCTGCGTGGCCGCCATCAACATCCCCAACGACAGATCGAGGGCAATGACCTGCTCACTTAAGGGTTGCAGCTTTTGCAAAAAAAAGCCGGTGCCACATCCCAAATCGAGAGCAACCTCATAATTTTGTTGTGATATTAAATGGAGCAGATACTCGCCGATCTGCTGCTGGACAACCGCATGCTGGTCATAATGACTAGCGGCTTTGCCAAATCGGGCAGCCAAATCAAGTTTATCGACCGGCAATGACCAGTCATTCATTCCCATGAGCTCCATCGCAAGCAACCCCGTCGTCACATTGAGCCAACGCCCCCAGCAGGACATCAATATCATCCACCGAATGCCCAGCGGTCAGGGTCAACCGCAGTCGGGCCATCCCGGGCGGAACCGTCGGCGGACGGATCGCCGTGACCCAGCAGCCCAACTCCCGCAATCGGGTCGCCAGTGACAAGGCTCTAGCACTATCTCCCACCAATAGCGGCTGTATCGCCGTCACCGATGGCATGAGTGTCAAACCCAATGCGGCGGCACCGGCGCGAAAATGGGCGATCAGTCGCTGCAAATGAGCGCGTTCGTCATCCGCCTTGATGACCCACTGCAAGGCTGCATGTGTGGCTAGCGCCTGAGAGGCTGGCATATGAGTGCTATAGACGTAATCCCGGGCAAAGTTCAGCAGATAATCGATCAACCGGCGGGAGCCCGCCACAAAGGCTCCGGCGGTACCAAATGCCTTACCAAACGTCCCCACTAAAACAGCGACCCGGGAATGAGCAAGACCCTGTACATCCAGCGTGCCTCGGCCACCCCGGCCATGAGTTCCCAGGCCATGGGCATCATCCAGCATCAACCAGTTACCACTGGCTTCCGCCAACTGGAGCAGTTCCTCGCAAGGAGCCTGATCACCATCCATGCTGAAGACCCCTTCACTGATGATAAGCCCAGCCTTCGGTCGTAATTGGCTCGCCAGATGGACCATATCGTTATGCCGGAAGCGGTTCATGCGGGAAGGGATCAGACTGCCAGCTTCCTGCAAGGAGGCATGGTTGAGGCGATCCTGCCACTGTTGATGCGACGGTTTGAGTAACGCCTTCAACACGGCCTGGTTAGCCGCAAATCCTGACGAAAACAATAAAACAGCCTCGACGTTTAGCCAATCGGCCAGGGCATCTTCCAACTGCTGATGCGCTCCGGTATACCCGGTCACCAACGGCGAGGCACCGGATCCAGCCCCCCAGATTGCCAGTCCCTGCTGCCATGCTGCGACGATAGCGGGCTGGCTGGCAGCCCCCAAATAATCGTTGGAAGAGAAATTCAGGTACCGACGCCCGTTAATCAGCAGCGAAGCACCCTGTCCGGATTGCAAGATCTGGCGTTGACGCAACAGCCCTTGCTCGTGCCTGGCCTGAAGCTCTGACTCCAGTTGAAATGGCATCGCTCACGCCTCGGTTTTGGTGAGTTGTCGCACCACTCTGGGCTTGGAGGCATCGTAAAACAACTCCTGTTCATCCTGCTGTTCCAGTACCGCTTCACGGAGCTCTTGCTCCTGCATCAGATCCGGCTTCTGCACACGCTGTTCAGGACGGATCCCCAACCGGTTGAATAACTGCATATCCGCATTTTCATTGGGATTGGCCGTGGTCAGGAGCTTACAGCCATAGAAAATAGAGTTGGCACCCGCCATAAAACAAAGCGCCTGCATCTGATCATTCATTTTTTCCCGCCCAGCCGACAGTCGAACATGGGAGGCCGGCATCATGATCCGGGCTACGGCAATAATGCGCACGAAATCAAATGGATCGACCTCGGCTTCGTTTTCCAAAGGTGTACCCTTGACCTTCACCAGCATGTTGATCGGTACACTTTCCGGCTGTGGCGACAGGTTCGCCAGTTGTACCAGCAGACCGGCGCGATCGGTGGCACTTTCACCCATGCCGATAATCCCGCCCGAGCAGACCTTCATCCCTGCATCACGGACATGAGACAAGGTATCCAACCGATCCTGATAGCTACGGGTAGTAATGATATCGCCATAGAACTCAGGCGAGGTATCCAGGTTGTGGTTGTAATAATCCAGTCCGGCACCGGCCAGTTGACTGGCCTGCTCGGCGGTCAGCATGCCAAGGGTCATACAGGTTTCCATCCCCATATCCTTGACCTCCTGCACCATCCGCAACAGATAGGGCATATCCCGATCCCGCGGATTACGCCAAGCTGCGCCCATACAAAACCGTGACGACCCCGCCGACTTGGCTTCCCGAGCTCGCTCCAGCACCTTTTCCACTTCCAGCAGACGTTCCGATTCCAGTCCGGTCTGATAGCGAGCACTCTGCGGGCAATATTTACAGTCTTCCGGACAAGCCCCAGTCTTGATCGACAACAGGGTACTGACCTGAACCTCGTTCGGATTGAAGTGCTGACGATGAATAGACTGAGCCTGAAACAGCAAGTCGTTGAAGGGTAAGGCAAACAGGGTTTTGACCTGTTCCATGCTCCAGTTATGGCGGATTTCGGCTTCCATGACAGACTCTCAAAAATGGGATTAGACTTGGCTAGTCTATGGCGGGCCAGTATGCTGTCAACCAAAACATCAGCCAGCGCATTGACAAGCGACCATTAGATGAACAATAGAGATTTTGATCAGCAACACATCTGGCACCCCTACACTTCGTTAACCCACCCCTTACCCACCTATGAGGTAACCCGTGCCGATGGGGTTTACTTGCAGTTAGCCGATGGTCGTCGTTTGGTCGATGGCATGTCATCCTGGTGGGCCTGTGTACACGGTTATAATGTGCCGGAGTTGAATGCGGCAGCTGCAGGACAGTTACAACAGATGTCCCATGTCATGTTCGGGGGCATCCGCCATGAGCCAGCTACTCGTCTGTGCCGTACCTTGGTCGAACTGACGCCAGCAGGTCTGGATCGGGTATTTCTGGCCGACTCGGGCTCGGTGGCGGTCGAGGTGGCACTGAAAATGGCGCTGCAATATTGGCAGAGCCGCGGCCAGCCCCGTGCGCGCTTTATTGCCCTGCGACAGGGCTACCACGGGGATACTTTTGGTGCCATGAGTGTCACCGATCCGGATGGCAGCATGCATCGGCTGTATAAAGGATTCTTACCGGAACACCGATTTATCCCGGCCCCGCAAAGCCGATTCGATGGTGATTGGCAACCGGACGATATCCTGCCGCTACGGGATTTATTGCAGCGGGATCACCAGCAATTTGCTGCCGTGATCCTTGAACCCATAGTGCAAGGCGCAGGTGGCATGCGCTTCTATCACCCGGAATATCTACGTCAAGTCCGCAATCTGTGCGACGAATTCGATGTCCTGCTGATTGCCGACGAAATTGCCACCGGTTTTGGTCGCACCGGTAAACTATTTGCCTGCGAGTGGGCCGGGATCAGCCCGGACATCATGTGCCTGGGCAAAGCGTTGACTGGCGGTTATCTCACCCTGTCGGCCACACTCACCAGCGAGAAGATCATGCGCGGTATCTGCGACGGTGAGGCTGGTGTGCTGATGCATGGCCCGACGTTTATGGCCAACCCACTGGCCTGTGCCATCGCCAATGCCTCGATTGCGCTGCTACTCGACTCCGATTGGCAACAACGAGTCGAGACTATAGCCCGACAGCTGGCGACCGAGTTGGAGCAGTATCGTCACCATCCTGTGGTCAAGGATGTCCGGGTGCTGGGAGCCATTGGTGTCGTCGAGACCCGGACTCCGGTTGATATGGCCCGCTTGCAACGCTTGTTTGTCGACTCAGGAGTCTGGATCCGACCCTTTGGTCATTTGATCTATCTGATGCCCCCCTTCATTATTCAAGCCGAGCAGTTACAGCAACTCACCCGAGCAGTAGGCCAAGCGCTCGATCTGATGGCCGAAGATGAAACGATAAAGCCGTGATTCCAAAGCCCGTCATGGCGGCCCGACCAGAGTTGCCGCCACATCGGCAGGCAGCTCTGGTATAGTAGCCGCATCGTCGGCGGCGCAGGGCTGCCGACCCATGACAGGATCCCGCGATGCGCATCTCGATTGCAGGCAAGGTCTGTTTCGTCCTGCTGATCATCTTTTCATCGGTACTGATTGCCATCACCGCTTACCAAGCTCAACGAGAGCGCGAGTTGGTATTACAGGTGGCCCACAGTCAAGCCAAGCTACTGCTGCAATCCTATCTGGATGGCGCTGCTCTGATGCCGACGGCCGCCGCCCGCCAAGCGCTGGGAGAACGACTCACCCAGCATTCAGAGCTGGTTTCACTACAATTGTTACCCCATGACCCGGCCGGGGCTTCCTCCTCACCCGCCATGCCATCCCCCCATGGCTATCAGGTTGTGGAACGGGGCGCCGATACCCGCTTGGTGCTGATGCAATCACTGGGGCCGGGCTGGTTTACCGCGTGCCAGGAATGTAACCTCCAACACTCCGGGCCGCAGTTTATTCGCCTTGAATATTCATTGAATGCCGCATTCGATGACA
The DNA here is from genome assembly GCF_054780855.1 of Pseudaeromonas pectinilytica. Lineage (NCBI taxonomy): Bacteria > Pseudomonadati > Pseudomonadota > Gammaproteobacteria > Aeromonadales > Aeromonadaceae > Pseudaeromonas > Pseudaeromonas pectinilytica. Next base: position 69,247 of record NZ_BAAGVN010000361.1, on the reverse strand, counting down.
TCGAAACCCATCTGCTGACAACCGCCTTGTTACTCTGTCTGTTTTTTGGCGCGGGTCTGCTGCTGGCGCTTTATATCATCCGTCGGCAGATTGTAGGTCCCTTGCATCGCATTTCGCTGGCGATGGAGCGCGCCAGTGATCTCGGCGATCACAGCATCCGCCTGCCTGTAGAGCGCAATGATGAGCTAGGTCGTCTGAGTGAAAACTTCAATCAGCTGATGGAGAGCTTGGCCTCATCGCCGCAAAGTCCTCCGGCATCGGGCGTGTCCCGAAGCTAATCCAGCCAGAGCGACAGACCATCTTTTGCTTGAGTCCTGATTCGGCGCAGGTAAGATGATGCGATCAAAAAACCGGACCAGAAGCCCGGTACGACAATAAGTTGGAGAGATAAATCAGATGACCCATGCATCCGTAGATGATGTGCTCAAGGGCAAATTTGCCGTTGGCAGCAGCCTGACCGTGAAAGGCTGGATCCGTACCCGCCGAGATTCCAAAGCCGGGATCTCTTTTTTGGCCATTCATGATGGATCCTGTTTCCATCCGGTACAGGCCGTGGTACCCAACTCCCTGAGCAATTACGAGGATGATGTGCTGCGTCTGACCACTGGCTGCTCCGTGGAGGTCACAGGCGTCGTGGCCGCCTCGCTGGGAGCAGGTCAAGCATTCGAGCTTCAAGCCACCGCAGTGACCGTAGTCGGTTGGGTCGATGATCCGGATACCTATCCGATGGCCGCTAAACGCCACACCATCGAATATTTACGCGAACAGGCTCATTTACGTCCGCGCACCAACCTGATGGGGGCCGTGACTCGTGTCCGTAACTGCCTGGCTCAGGCCATACATCGCTTCTTCCATGAGCAAGGTTTTGTTTGGGTATCGACTCCGCTGATCACCGCCTCTGATTGCGAAGGCGCTGGCGAAATGTTCCGCGTCTCCACCCTGGATATGGAAAACCTGCCCCGCACCGATAAGGGTGGCGTCGACTACAGCCAGGATTTCTTTGGCAAAGAAGCTTTTCTGACGGTATCCGGTCAACTGAATGCGGAAACTTACGCCTGTGCCCTGTCCAAGGTCTATACCTTTGGCCCGACCTTCCGCGCGGAAAACTCCAACACTAGCCGTCATTTGGCCGAATTCTGGATGATCGAGCCCGAAGTGGCCTTCAATGACTTGGAAGCCAACGCCAAGCTGGCGGAGCAACTACTGAAGTATGTATTCCAGGCGGTGCTGAATGAACGCCGTGATGATCTGGATTTCTTTGCCCAGCATGTCGACAAGGAAGCCGTGAGCCGCCTGGAGCAATTCGTCAGCTCGGACTTCGCTCAGGTTGATTACACCGATGCCATCGAGATCCTGAAAAACTGCGGCAAGCAGTTCGACTTTGCCGTCGAGTGGGGTATCGATCTGCAATCCGAGCACGAACGTTATCTCGCCGAAGAGCACTTCAAGGCGCCGGTGGTTGTGAAGAACTATCCGAAGGATATCAAGGCGTTCTACATGCGCTTGAACGATGACGGAAAAACAGTAGCCGCGATGGACGTCCTGGCTCCCGGTATCGGTGAGATCATCGGTGGCTCGCAACGGGAAGAACGTCTGGATGTGCTGGATGCCCGTCTGGCCGAGATGGAGCTCAATAAAGAGGACTACTGGTGGTATCGGGATCTGCGCCGCTACGGCACGGTTCCTCATGCCGGCTTCGGTCTGGGTTTTGAACGTCTGGTGGTGTATGTGACCGGCATGGGTAACGTGCGCGACGTGATCCCCTTCCCGCGAACACCTCGTACCGCAGAGTTCTAATCTCTGTCTCAAGCATCCCAATACCACAAGCCAGCTCTCGAGCTGGCTTGTTTCTTTTCTGAGTGCTCAAAACGACAACGCCGCCCGAAGGCGGCGTTGCATCAGCGGTTGGCGACGCATTACCAGCCAGTGATCTCTTTGAGCGCGGCGCCGATATCGGCCAACGAGCGAACCGTCTTCACTCCCGCCGCCTCCAGGGCTGCAAACTTCTCGGCAGCCGTTCCCTTACCGCCAGCGATGATGGCGCCCGCATGGCCCATCCGTTTTCCTGCCGGCGCGGTAACACCCGCGATGTAGGAAACCACGGGTTTGGTGACATGGGCCTTGATAAAGGCCGCAGCCTCTTCCTCTGCCGTACCACCGATTTCACCGATCATCACAATCGCTTCCGTCTGCGGATCGTCCTGGAACTCACGCAGGATATCGATGAAATTGGAGCCCGGGATCGGATCGCCGCCAATCCCGACACAGGTGGACTGTCCAAACCCTGCATCCGTGGTTTGCTTCACCGCCTCATAGGTCAAGGTTCCAGAGCGCGAGACAATCCCCACCCGTCCCGGCAAATGGATATGCCCAGGCATGATGCCAATTTTGCACTCGCCCGGTGTAATTACGCCCGGACAGTTGGGGCCGATCATGCGCACACCGGTTTCTTCCAGCTTGCACTTCACCTGCAACATATCTAGCGTCGGAATGCCTTCGGTAATGCAGACAATCAGCTGAATACCAGCATCAATGGCTTCCAGGATCGCATCCTTACAGAAAGGAGCAGGAACATAGATCACCGATGCAGTGGCTTGAGTCGCCAGAACTGCATCCCGGACTGTGTTAAAAACCGGCAAGCCCAGATGGGTGCTGCCACCCTTGCCAGGAGAAACACCACCGACCATCTGAGTGCCATAGGCAATCGCCTGTTCGGAGTGAAAGGTACCCTGTGAGCCGGTAAATCCCTGACAGATGACCTTGGTATCTTTGTTGATCAAGACGCTCATGCCACGGCCTCCGCTGCCTTCACTACCTGCACCGCTGCGTCAGTCAGACTCTTGGCAGCAATAATATTCAACCCACTCTGCGCCAGACGCTCAGAGCCCAAATCGGCATTGTTACCTTCCAGACGAACCACGACCGGGATCTTGACGCCTACCTCTTCGACTGCACCAATGATGCCATCAGCAATCAAATCACAGCGCACGATACCACCGAAAATATTGACCAACACCGCCTTCACCTTGTCGTCAGACAAGATGATCTTGAAGGCTTCAGTCACGCGCTCTTTGGTCGCACCACCCCCCACATCCAGGAAGTTAGCCGGGAAGCCACCATGGTGTTTGATGATATCCATGGTGCCCATCGCCAGACCGGCACCATTCACCATGCAACCAATGTTGCCATCCAGCGCCACGTAATTCAGTTCCCACTGTGCGGCATGAGCTTCGCGCTCATCTTCCTGACTGACATCATGCATTTCACGCAGCTTGGGCTGACGATACAGGGCATTGGAGTCGATGTTGATCTTGCCATCCAAACACAGGAGATCACCACTGGCGGTGATCACCAGCGGATTGATTTCTAACAACGCCAGATCGTGGGCCACAAACATCTTACCCAGGCCCAAGAAGATGCTGGTGAATTGCTTGAGCTGTGCCGCATTCAGACCCAGTTTAAAGCCCAGTTCCCGCGCCTGATACGCTTGTGGTCCAGTCAGCGGATCCAGAATTGCCTTGTGGATTAGTTCCGGGGTTTCGTGGGCGACCTTTTCAATCTCCATGCCCCCTTCCGTTGACGCCATGAACACCACGCGACGTGAGGCACGATCCACCACGGCCCCCAGATACAACTCTTTGGCGATCTGGGTGCAGGTTTCAACCAGGATCTTGTTTACCGGCTGTCCTTTGGCATCGGTCTGGTAGGTCACCAGATTCTTGCCCAACCAATGCTCGGCAAATGCCCGAACCTCTTCTTTATTGGTCGCGACCTTGACCCCGCCAGCCTTGCCTCGGCCACCGGCATGGACCTGACATTTAACGACCCACTTATCCTGACCCAAGGCGGTTGCCGCATCGACGGCTTCTTGAGCACTCTCACAGGCCATGCCGGCAGGTACCGGCAGTCCAAATTCGGCAAATAGTTGTTTTGCCTGATATTCGTGCAAATTCATGACACTCAATCCCTGTTGTGAAATTCCGGCGCTCAAAGCGCCGGAGATGAATGTTAGATGTCCAGTAGCAGGCGGGTCGGGTCTTCCAATAACTCTTTGACTGTCACCAAAAATCCAACCGAGTCTCGTCCATCAATGATGCGGTGATCATAAGAAAGCGCCAGATACATCATGGGCAGTATCACGACCTGACCATCAACCGCCATGGGCCGATCCTGGATTTTATGCATTCCCAAGATGGCACTCTGTGGTGGATTGATGATAGGTGTTGACATCAGCGAGCCGAAAACACCGCCATTGGTGATGGTAAAATTACCACCGGAAAGGTCATCCACGGTCAACTTACCATCCCGAGCCTTATCCGCCAATGACTTAATCCCACGTTCAATATCAGCTAATGACATGCTGTCGCAATCACGCAAAACCGGAGTCACCAATCCACGCTCGGTGGAAACAGCAATGCTGATATCGAAATAGTTGTGGTACACGATGTCATTGCCATCAATCGAGGCATTCACGATGGGGTAACGCTTCAACGCTTCGGTCACAGCGCGTACATAGAAGGACATGAAGCCCAACTTGATGTCGTGGCGCTTTTCGAACCGCTCCTGATAGCCCTTCCGGATATCCATGATCGGTTTCATATTGACTTCATTAAAGGTGGTCAACATGGCGGTGGTGTTCTTGGCATCCAGCAAGCGCTCGGCAACCCGCTGGCGTAATCGGGTCATCGGCACCCGTTTTTCTTCACGCATACCAGTTTGAACATCAGCTGTCACGGGTGCAGATACAGAAGGTGGCGCCAGTGTCGTTGCTCCCGGTATGGGAGCAGACACCGCCTGCTGTACCAGATGGCGATTCACATCCTCGCGGCTGATTCTTCCCCCCTTGCCAGTGCCGACAATTAGCGCCGGATCCACTCCTTGCTCTGCCAGCAAACGGCGTACCGAAGGGGTCAGGATATCCGCATTCTTGGCTGAATCCTCCAGGGATCCTGCGGCCGGAGGTGCTGCGGTTGCAGCACCAGGCTGTAACTGTGCCAAAGGTTGGCGAGATGTCACGGTAGCTCCGCGTTCAAACAAGATGTGGGTCAACACACCATCTTCCGGTGCTGGAACCTCGAGCACGACCTTATCGGTCTCGATGTCGACCAGTAGTTCACCGGCTTTAACATATTCGCCGACATTCTTGTGCCAGTCGCCGACTGTGGCATCGGCAACCGATTCGGGTAGGTCAGGAACTCGGATCTCAACACTCATGCTACTTATCCTTGTCAATTTTGGGGCTGACGATATGGGGCTCTCGCGGGCTAAGCCGTTCAAATCAGCCCTAATGCCTCTTCTACCAAAGCTTTTTGTTGTTTCAAGTGCAATGAAATATAGCCCACCGCCGGAGAAGCCGATGCCGGTCGACCGGCATAACGGACTCTTGCCCCTGCGGGCAATGCCTCATTGAAATGGTGCTGACTGCAATACCAGGCCCCCTGATTCTGCGGCTCCTCCTGACACCAGACAAACTCTTTGACATGGGTATAGGGCGCCAGAATATCGGTCAGTTCGGCATGAGGGAACGGATAAAGTTGTTCGATCCGTACTAGGGCAACATGTTTAAGCTCGGCCTTACGCCGGGCATCAAGCAGGTCATAGTAAACCTTCCCTGAACACATCACGACCCGAGTCACAGCCTCAGGTTGGTGTTCATCCTGCTCGCCTATCACATTCTGGAAGCGGCCATGGGCCAATTCATCCAGAGTGGATACCGCCAACGGGTGACGCAGCAGTGATTTAGGGGTGAAGACAATGAGTGGGCGCCGCATTGGACGAACCATCTGCCGCCGCAACATATGGAACACCTGCGCCGGCGTCGTCGGCATACAGATTTGCATGTTGTGCTGCGCGCACAATTGCAGATAACGTTCCGGCCGAGCCGAGGAGTGTTCAGGGCCCTGGCCTTCATAACCATGGGGCAGGAACAGAGTCAGGCCGCACAAACGTCCCCATTTTTGCTCACCAGAAGAGACAAACTGATCGATTACCACCTGGGCACCATTGGCGAAATCACCAAATTGCGCTTCCCAAATCGTCAGACCAGCGGGCGCAGCAGTCGCATAACCGTATTCAAAAGCCAGTACCGCCTCTTCCGAGAGTACCGAATCAAACACCTCGAACGGTCCCTGATCCGCACTGATATGCATCAAGGGCGTATGGGTCGCCGCATCTCGTTGATTATGTAGCACAGCATGGCGATGGAAGAAGGTACCGCGACCAGAGTCCTGTCCCGTCAACCGGACACGGAATCCAGCCTTCACCAAGGTGGCGTAAGCCAAATTTTCAGCAAAGCCCCAATCCACCAGCTTTTCCCCACGGCTCATCAACAACCGGTCGTCATAAACTTTCTGTACCTGACGCTGTAACTCGTGGTCTTCCGGATAGCGACAGAGCAGCTCGCCCAAGGCACTCAGCTCCTCCCGGGCACACGACGAGTCATAGGCGATGTCCCAGTCATGACCCAAGTACTGGGTCCAGTTCTGATACTGCTGTCCCATCGGGCGCCATTCCGGAACCACACACTCACCTTTGTCGAGAGCCGCGCGATAATCGGTAACCAACTGCTCCACATCTGCATCGGTGAAAATACCGCTATAGGCCAGACGCTCCCCATAGAGCTGACGGGTGGTCGGATGTTGCTTGATTTTCTGATACATCAGCGGTTGCGTCGCAGTTGGCTCGTCGGCTTCGTTGTGGCCATTACGGCGGTAACACACCAGATCAATGACCACGTCCCGGTGGAAGGTATTGCGAAACTCCAGCGCCAGTTTGGTGACGAAGATGACCGCATCCGGATCGTCGCCATTCACATGTAAAATCGGCGCCTGCACCATCTTGGCTATATCGGTGCAATACAGGGTAGAACGGGTATCTTGCGGATTCGAGGTGGTGAATCCGATCTGGTTATTGATCACAATCCGTACGGTTCCACCCACGCCAAAAGCCCGGGTCTGGGACATGTTGAAGGTCTCAGCGACCACACCTTGCCCGGACATCGCCGAGTCACCATGGATCGTGATGGGTAATACCTTGAGTCCAGAGGGATCACCCAGGCGATCCAGGCGCGCTCGAACTGAACCGATGACCACCGGATTGACGATCTCCAGATGGGACGGGTTGAACGCCAGCGCCAGATGGACATTCCCACCTTCGGTCGCAAAATCTGACGAGAATCCCTGGTGATACTTCACATCGCCAGTGCCCCAGGACTCACCGTGTTTACCGGCAAACTCGTCAAACAGCTCCTGCGAGCGTTTACCCAATACGTTGATCAGCATATTCAGCCGTCCACGATGGGCCATACCGATCACCGCTTCCTGGGTTCCGACTTTGCCCGCTTCTCGCAACAAGGTCTTGATCATCGGGACCAGCATGTCCCCCCCCTCCAGGGAGAAACGCTTGGCGCCAGGGAACTTGGCTCCCAAGTAACGCTCCAGTCCCTCGGCCGCCGTCAGGTCACGCAGGATTTGTTGTCGTTCTTCACGGGAAAAATTAGGTTGCCCTTCGGCAGATTCCAGCCGGGACTGGATCCAGCGCTTCTCTTCGATGGAGTTCATATGCATGTACTCGGCACCTATGGTCGCGCAATAGGTCTTGTGCAAAGAAGAGAGCAGGTCCCGCAGGCTCATGGTGGGCAAGCCCCCCATGTAGGAGCCAACGTTAAAGCGGGTGTCCATGTCGCCATCGCTGAACTCGTAGTATTGAGGATCTAGCTCAATCACGGGTTCGCGTTGCCACAGGCCGAGCGGATCCAGATTGGCGATCTGGTGGGCACAACTGCGATAGGCATTGATGAGCTGCAATACCCGGATCTGACGGATATCCGTTTTTACCTCGACCATAGACTGGCGAGAATGGCCCGCCATCGCCAAGCGGCGAAAATAGTCACGCACCGGTGTATGGATCTGCTCGCTGGTACCCGCATTCAGGGCATGAAAACGAAGCTGCCATTCCTCGCTGACGGAGGACGGATTCTGCAAAAAAGATTCGTACAAATCTTCAATGTAACTTGCATTCGCTCCCGCCAGGTGGGAGGACTCAATCCAGGCGGTCATTTGGCCGTTTTGCATGCTGTTCCCTTAATTCAGATACTGCCTTGCAGCTTCACTTGGGTAATTTTCTCAACGGGTAGCAACTAGCCCCATGATGAGAGGAATAACCACAAAGGAGACGGTAAGAAGCCGGAACGGACCGATCAGGGTAAATTTTTATTATTGGCTCATGCCGTACTGCTGGCAAACCGCAGATAATCCAGAAAACCTGTTTGATTATCAATAGTTACCTCAGTCATACCACAATACATTTACTATAATGCAGCAACAGGAACCACTAAAAAAAACTGATTGCAAACGCTGTCATCTGGCCTTAAATGCCATTTGCACCATCATCCGCCCGATTCACGGTATAAAACCGTTATTTCACAAAAAGAGCTTCATCGCCATATACCTTGTCATCGAGTATATCCACCCACCCAGTTTCATTACAAACCAACAACATTCATGAAACATCAATTATCCAAGCCAGATCTCAGTCTATGATGAGTTATTAACCAGACGGGGTCAGTTAAATTGACAAGGCCCCCTCATCTGATACAAATACTCCACATCTGGGCCCTGTCTTTTTGCATCTGGTGATGCACGAAGGTTTTTAAGGACAAGGGCTCGCTGCAATTTTAAGCAAAGGAGACGTGCTATGGCTGACAAGATAGCCACCCTACATATTCCGGGCCGAGACCCCATCGAGCTGCCAATTTTGGTCGGCACCGAAGGCCCCGAAGTTATCGATGTGCGCGCTCTGGGCGCCCATGGCTATTTCACCTACGACCCGGGATTTCTCTCGACCGCCTCCTGCGAATCCAAGATCACCTATATCGATGGTGACAATGGCATTCTGTTGCATCGTGGCTACCCGATTGCCGATTTGGCATTGCATGCCGATTACTTGCAGGTCTGTTATCTACTGCTTTCCGGTGAATTACCCAACCAGGAGCAGTATCAGCAATTCTGTGCTCATGTGACTCGCCATACCATGGTCCATGAGCAGATGACCTCGTTGTTCAAGGCATTCCGCCGCGACTCTCACCCCATGGCCGTTATGTGTGGTGTCGCCGGTGCGCTGTCAGCCTTCTATCACGACTCACTGGATATCAATAACCCTAAGCACCGCGAAATCGCAGCTTTCCGTTTGATATCCAAGATGCCAACTCTGGCGGCTATGTCATTCAAATACTCGATTGGCCAACCGTTCATGTACCCACGCAACGACCTCAGTTACGCGGGTAACTTCTTGCATATGATGTTCTCGGTACCCTGCGAAGAGTACAAGGTCAATCCGGTGATCGAACGGGCCATGGATCGGATCTTTATCCTGCATGCCGATCATGAACAGAACGCCTCTACCTCCAGTGTGCGTCTGGCTGGCTCTTCCGGTGCCAATCCATTCGCCTGTATCGCGGCGGGGATTGCCTCCTTGTGGGGACCGGCACATGGTGGCGCCAACGAAGCTTGCTTGAAGATGTTGCAAGAAATTGGCTCTGTTGAGCGCATCCCGCACTTTGTCACCCGAGCCAAGGATAAGAATGATCCATTCCGTTTGATGGGCTTCGGTCACCGGGTATACAAAAACTACGATCCACGAGCCACCGTCATGCGGGATACCTGCCATGAGGTATTGCGTGAATTGAATGTCACCGATCACCCCTTGCTGGACGTCGCCATGGAGCTGGAGCGGATTGCCCTTTCCGACCCCTATTTCGTCGATAAGAAGCTCTATCCAAACGTCGACTTTTACTCCGGCATTATTCTCAATGCCATCGGTATTCCCACCTCGATGTTTACCGTTATCTTCGCCCTGGCGCGGACCATTGGCTGGATCTCGCACTGGATGGAAATGCAGTCTGACCCGGCCAGCAAAATCGGCCGCCCACGCCAGTTGTACACTGGGGCACCAACACGGCATGTGGGTCCGATCAGCGAGCGCTAACCGACCTGAAGAGCGCTGACAGCACTTCGAAAAGACAACGATAAGGGCAGTCCATGACTGCCCTTCTTATTAGTGCTGGCTTCAACATCCGTCTGGTTAACGCTCTGGGGTCAGTTCCGGTGAGTATTGCCCCATCAACTGTTGCAGTTGCTCGACCATGCGCGGTGAGCCAACAAAAAATGGCGAGCGCTGGTGCAAGGTCGTCGGCTCCAGTTCAAGGATCCGGCGAAAGCCATCACTGGCGACGCCTCCCGCCTGCTCCACCAAAAACGCCAGTGGATTGCACTCATAGAGCAGTCTGAGCTTGCCCTGAGGGGCGCTGGTTCCTGATGGATACATATAAATGCCGCCTTTGAGCAAATTGCGGTGAAAGTCCGACACTAGAGAGCCTATATAGCGAGAAGTATAGGGCCGCGAGCTCGCCTCATCTTCGGCCTGACAATACTTCAGATAGTGCTTCACCCCGGCCGGAAACTTCAGGTAATTGCCCTCATTCACCGAGTAGGTGCGTCCGCTAGCCGGGATACGGATCTCTGGATGTGAGAGGTAAAAGCAACCGATGGAAGGGTCTAGGGTAAAACCATTCACCCCTTGCCCTGTGCTATACACCAGCATGGTTGAAGAGCCATAGATGATATAGCCAGCCGCTACTTGCCGATGTCCGGGCTGTAAAAAATCCGCCAGCTGTACCGGCGTGCCCACCGGCGTCACCCGTCGATAGATGGAAAAGATGGTGCCGACGGAGACATTGACATCAATATTGGACGAGCCATCCAGAGGATCCATCAGCACCACATATTTGGATCTCTGCTCGGGTAAGGGCTCGAAACTGACAAAGTTTTCTTCCTCTTCCGAAGCCAATCCACACACCTCACCCCGAGCGGCCAGAGCCGCCTTGAAACGCTCGTTGGCAAACCAATCCAGCTTTTGCTGCTCTTCACCCTGAATATTGTCCTGCCCCGTGCTACCGAGGATGTCGCTAATCCCGGCCTGATTGATTTCCCGATTGACAATCTTGGCCGCCAAGCGGATAGAGGCCAGTAACGAACTCAACTCCCCGGTGGCATGGGGGAAATCCGCCTGCTGCCGGATGATAAATTCCCCAAGGGTGATCCCTTTTTGGCTCTGCATATGCTCACTCCATGAATCCATTGAAATCGCTTTCATCATAGAGCTAAAGCCAGGATGCAGATCAAGAAGAATCGTTTCAGCAAATCAAATAATGCGCAGAAAGGCAGATATTCGCGGTAACGGTTAGTCGTAAACAACAGGGGATATACAGGCTGGATACCAAGTCTTCAGCATCCAGCCACCGCAGAATGAGGGAACGAACGAATGACGGTTTAGCGGGCCAAAAAGGCCTGGACTCGCGCCAGATCCTCCGGTGTATCGACCCCGGCAGGCGGCGTCTCTAGGGCGATGCCAACATGGATCCGCTCGCCATGCCACAGGACTCGCAATTGTTCCAGCGCTTCGATCTGTTCCAGCTCACTGGCTCGCCAGCCCACATATTGACGAATAAACCCGGCACGATACGCATAGATACCCAGATGACGAGCATGAGCGTGGCGCACCACGGGAGGCGTCTGGCCGAAACCATCCCGCTCCCAGGCAATCGGAGCACGGCTGAAATAGAGCGCATACCCTTGGCGGTCCATTACCACCTTGACCGCATTGGGATTAAACAGCTCCTCCTCGCTCATCGGCACGGCGAGAGTTGCCATCGGTGCCGCCGCTTGCGCCAGATTTTCCGCCACCTGACGAATAATGACCGGCGGGATCAAGGGTTCATCCCCCTGAACATTGACGATGATGGTCTCAGGTGGAAAGGCATACTGCTCACAGACCTCGGCCAGACGCTCGGTACCGGACTGATGATGAGGCGAAGTCATACACACCTCGACCCCACTCAACGCCACAGCATTCGCAACCCGTTGATCGTCCGTGGCGACAATGACACGTTCGGCACCCGCCTGCAGGGCGCGTTCAGCAACCCACTGGATCATGGGTTTGCCGTGAATGTCGGCTAATGGTTTTCCTGGCAGGCGCGTTGATTGATAGCGAGCCGGGATCACAACAACAAAGCTCATGATGGCAGCTCTTCCAGACTCAAGGTACGCGCCCGGCTTTCCAGTAACACCGGAATATCATCCTGGATAGGATAGGCCAGACGATCGGCCCGACACACCAGCTCCGCTTTTTCCTTGTCGTAGTTCAGCTTGCCCTTGCACACCGGACAGGCAACGATTTCCAACAACTTATGATCGAGCGCCATAGGGATTGTCCTTTAGTTTGTTCAGGATGAGATCGCGAAACGAGCGAGGCAACTCGGCAGAAACCGGCAGGTACCACCAGTTGTCTCGGGCAAAGCTCCGGCACTTGACTGCATCTTTTTCGGTCATCAGCAAGGGGAGCTCCGCAAATTGCTGCTGCAGTTCGGTAGCCGAATAGTCTTGATGATCGGCATAGCTTACGGTTTGGCGCAGACGATATCCCGCTAACTGCAACGTTTTAAAAAAACGGGGCGGATAACCTATCCCCGCCAAGGCGTCAATCTCGCCCTGAGGCGGCAATGCCTGGCTATCCGGATCCAGAGGACGCGGCGCTTCGGGTTTGAGCTGCATCGGGTACTCACCGACAGCGGCCAGGCCCCCATTACAGATCACCGCATCCACGCGTTTCAAACGCCAGAGTCCTTCCCGCAGCGGCCCCATGGGCAATAAGCGGCCATTGCCATGACGACGCTCACCGTCCAGTACCACCAGTTCGATGTCCCGAGCCAGCGCGTAGTGCTGTAGGCCATCATCACAGACGATAATATTGACCTCGCCACTGGAGAGCAGCAGTTTGACGGCCGCCCGCCGATCCGGATCCACGGCCACTGGGCACTGGCAGCGCTCAAACATCAGCTTGGGTTCATCCCCGCACTCCCGTGCAGTTACATCCGGGGTGACCCGTAACGGATACTGCTTGGCCTGTCCGCCGTAACCCCGACTGACGATCCCGGGCCGATAACCGGCCTCCCGCAGCATTTCCACCAACCAGATCACCAGTGGTGTCTTGCCATTACCACCCACCGAGATATTTCCCACCACGATGACAGGTACATCGGGTCGATATCGGGGCAGCAGGCCATTACTATACAAGGCTCGACGACCATGACTAACCAGCCAAAACAGAAGGCTCAACGGACTCAACAACCAGATCCAGGGATTGGCGCGGTACCACAATTGCTGCAACTTCATGCCGACTCCCCGAACTGGGTATTGCGCAACATGGCATAGGCGCCGTTGAGCTGCATCAGTTCGCTATGGGTACCGCGCTCGATGATCCGCCCCTCGTCCACCACCAGGATCTCGTCCGCCTGCTCAATGGTCGAGAGCCGATGGGCGATCACCAGGGTAGTTCTATCTTTAGACAGCGCATCCAGTGCGCTTTGAATATGGCGCTCTGATTCGGTATCCAGAGCTGACGTCGCCTCATCCAGCAGCAGGATAGGCGCATCCCGCAACAGGGCCCGCGCAATGGCCAAGCGTTGGCGCTGACCACCGGAGAGATTGGAGCCATTCTCGCCAATCACCGTATCGTAACCGGCCGGCATCTGGCGGATAAAACCGTCAGCATTGGCGACTCGCGCCGCCTGCTCAATCTGTTCGCGTGTGAAATCCCCCGCCGCCGCATAGGCAATATTATTGGCCACAGTATCGTTGAACAAATGCACGTTCTGGGAAACCAGAGCGAACTGGCGTCTGAGGGACATCAGACGATAATCGCGAATATTGACCCCATCGAGCAGGATTTCCCCCTCGCTGATGTCATAAAAGCGGGTCAACAAGCTGGCAATAGTGCTCTTGCCCGACCCCGAGCGGCCGACCAACGCCACGGTTTTACCCGGCTCGATCACCAGAGAGACATCCCGCAGAGCAGGCTGCTCTTTGGTCGGATAAGTGAAGGTGACATGGCGTAACTCGATGCGCCCCTGAGCACGAGTAAGCTCTCGCGTGCCATGATCTTGCTCCAGCGGTTGATCCATCAACTCAAACAGGCTCTGACTGGCGGTGATACCTCGCTGGAACTGGTTGTTGATCTGGGTCAGGCTCTTGAGTGGTTTGAGCAGCATCATCATGGAGGTGAGGATCAAGGAGAAAGCACCGGCGGTCAGATTACTCAGCACCCCGGGCATGGATGCCACCACCAGCAGCACCGTCAAGGCGCTGGAGGCGATGACCTGCACCATGGAGGATCCCAGCGCATCCACCACCACCATTTTCATATTCTGTTGCCGCATGTGATTACTGACATTGGCAAAACGCTCGGACTCCACTTCCTGGCCCCCGAACATCAGCACCTCTTTATGACCGCGTAACATCTGTTCGGTCGAGGTAGTAATATTGCCCATCGCCTGCTGAATTTGCCGACTCAAGCGACGAAAACGGCGACTGATGACAGAGAGTAAAACACCGACAATAGGTCCCACGAGAAAGAAGATCAGCGATAACTGCCAGGAGTGATAGAACATCATCCCGAGCAGGCCAATCACAGTGACCCCCTCACGGATCAGGGAAACCAGAGTCGAGCTGGCGGCTGAAGAGACTTGCCCCGCGTCATAAGTGACTTTGGAGAGCAGATTACCGGTGTTGTGCTTGTCAAAGAAGGCCATGGGCATGCCCATCATGTGGGTAAAGACCTGCCGTTGCAGTTTCATCACCACATGACTGCCGACCCAGCTCATAAAGTAATCCGATAAGAAGGCACTAATTCCACGGATACAAACCAAGCCCATGACGACAAAGGCCATCCAAAACAATACCGACGGATTCTTGCCACTCAGGCCGTCATCAATCAGCGGTTGGATCGAGTAGACTAGCGAGGTATCCACCACCCCGTACCCAGCCATGCCGACAATCGCCAATCCCAGACCGCCTTTACGATCCTTGATATAGCCCAGCAAGCGCTTCAGGGTCGCCATGCTGGAGGGGTGCTGTTCTGTAGAAGCAAGCTGTCGCATCGAAATTCCGATCGGATCAAGATAAGCAGGCTATTCTACCGGCTAGTCTCCGCGCAACCAAGCGTCCAGATGCCGGTACCAAGCCCCTTGGGAGCGAAAGCCGTTTATTTGCGCAGATCCATCCTGCACAGTGATGCGAATCAACCCCTGTTCGGCGGTCTTCCATTGCCGAACACCTCGGGCATGAAATCGTGCCACCACCGCCGGATCAGGAAAATGCCAGCGATTAGCATAACCGCTACTGTGGATCACCACTTGCGGTTGCAAACGCCGGATCCAGGCAGCTGTCGAAGAGTGACGACTACCATGATGGCCGGAGACCAGCCAAGTGACCGGTTGCACCAGTCCAGGAATGGCCAGCAGATGGCGTTCCTCATCGCCGGGTAAATCACCAACCAGCAACAAACTATGGCGGCCATCGGTAATTCTCAGCACACAAGAATCCTGATTCTCTTGTCCTGTGCCTACCCCTGCTGGAGCCAGGATCTCTAGTCGCAACCGCAACCAGTGCCAGTTTCTCCCTCGGACACAATGCTGGGTTACCGGGTTCAGTGGAACCGAGGATAGTAAATGTCGTACCGGTAGTGCCTGATAGATCCGCAGCCAGTTACTAGCATGATCCCGGTCGGCATGACTGATGACCAGATAATCCAGTTGCCGGATCCCTTCGGCCCGTAGCACGGGCAAGATGGCGGCATCCGCCATGTTATATCCGCTGGGGAAGGCATCTCCCGTGTCATACAGCAGGCCCCTCTCACCTTGCCGAACCAGCACACTTAATCCCTGGCCCACATCAATCACCAAAACTTCCCACTCCGCAGCCGGTTGTCCGTAAATCAGCGCCGCGACACCACAGGCACATAGACTCAATGCGCGTCCATGTGGCAGCAGCCAGAACAACCCCGCGAACCAGCACAACACGAGAGTTTGGCTTCCTTGAACAGAAAACCAGACCCAGGAATCAATATGTATCTGCAACCAGTCTAATCCGGTCATGAGATATCCCAGCAACCTGTCGCAGAGCCAGAACCCTGTCCAAGCCGCTGATGGCCAGAACGGTACCAGGAGGCCACTGGCCAGCCCCAACGGAATAAGGATCAAGCTAAACACTGGAATGGCGATCAGATTCACCGGTATGGCTAGCCAGCCCAAGCCAGCAAACATCGCCAATTGCAGCGGCAAGAGTCCCAGCGTCATCAGCCACTGCAACCGCCATAAGGAGGCTTTGCGCCACAGCAATGCGGCAACGCCTAACAGGGCCACCGCAAGGTAGGAGAGCCAGAAGCTGGCACTGAACAAAGACCAAGGATCAAGAAGAAGCAACAATACCAGGCTCAACCACCAGATCCGCCATAGCGACCAGTGACGTCGCCAGAGACGGACGCCGAACCACAACAACAACATCAGTAAAGCCCGCTGAGTTGGCAAGGAAAAGCCGGCCAACGCGGAATAGAGTACCGCCACCAGAATAGAAACAACCACCGGTAAGCCAACGGCACGCGGACCCAGGCCTGGACACAACTGCAACACACGTCCTACCCAGAATCCAAGCCAGGCTGCCAGACCGATGTGCAGGCCCGATACCGCAATTAAGTGAATAATGCCGCCATCACGAAGTAACAACCACTCGGCCGCACTGACATCCTGTTGTTCACCAAAAACCAGGGCTAACAGCAATGCCGAATGGGCGAAAGGTTGCAGCAGGGCTCGGCTCTGTTCCAGCCAACTGTGCCGCCACCCTGGATCGGGCAATGGGCCAAGCTCCTGCCACTGCCGGACGCTGCCCGTTGCGGTTATGCCCATCCCCAGCAGCCAGCGCTCTTGATTGAAGCTCGTCGGATTGCCCAGGCCATGAACCGGTTTGAGCGTGGCATCCAATACCACTTGCTGACCCATGCCAAGCGTTGACTCCGGTTGCGGGGAAAACAGGCGTACCATGGGGCGCGGCCAGAGCGGTTGTCCATCCAACTGTTGCAGACGCAGGCGCACGCTAACACCCTCCCCCTGCGGCTGCCATGCCATCACCTCGCCTTTTATGCTATGTTTGCCGCCGGCAATACCCAGTTGGTGCAACCAATCCAACTGAAGAGTGAAAAACAGCAGAAAAAGAATCAGCCCGCACAATCCGCCAATGACGCAGCCCCATCGCCGATACCAAGCCAGCAGTAGCATGCTGATAAGCGGCAATAGCCAGCCCATTGCGGGCAGTTCGGGCCAGAGCAAGGTGGTGAGGGCCATCAGGGTAAATCCTTGCAAAAAACCACGGCCATTGAATGAGTGAGACCGGATGCCAAAAGAGATGATCAAACGCTGGATGCCGGATCCCAGCAAACTCCGCCAGCATAAGCAGCTGCGGATTTTTGCCCGTTGGCTCGGCGAGCCCAATCTGTGGCATCTGAACCGTCGTTCTGCCGCCGGAGCTTTTGCCATCGGTCTTTTCATCGCCTGGGTTCCTGTTCCATTCCAGATGGTACTGGCGGCGGGTATGGCCATTCTGTGCCGGGTAAATCTACCCATTTCAGTCGCCCTGGTCTGGATCACCAATCCGTTGACCATGCCCCCGATGTTCTATGCTGCGTACTATCTTGGTGCTCATCTGCTGGGGCTGCCAGCTGTCGATTTTGAGTTACCGGTCAATTGGGATGGATTACGCTCGGTGATGGCGACGATTGGCGAACCTTTTTTACTCGGTTGTGCCCTGATGGCGCTCTGCTCATCTTTGGTCGGGTATTTGTCGATCCGCTTGCTGTGGCGCTATTCGGTGGTTCGAAAAATGGCGGCTCGCCGTCAGCGTACAATTCCTCGCCAACCCTGAGCATTGCCGGGAAATGACGATGAATTTTGCTAGGCGTGAATCGGCCGCTCGGGTAGAGTGTGCGTCGATGAGCCCAGAGCCCCTGTCGCAGATCTGTCAATAACAGGGGTTATGCTGATGAGACCAGACCTAAGCTAAAGTCATCGTCGGCACCACTCGAGGTAACAAGAGTACGATGGATATCCTGATCGCGATTTTTACCGACTACGGCTATTTTGCCGTGTTTTTCATTCTGCTGATCTGTGGTTTTGGCGTTCCCATCCCTGAAGATATAACGCTGGTTGCTGGCGGCATCATTGCCGGTTTGGGCTTTGCCGATGTGCATACCATGTTCGCAGTCGGTATGGTCGGTGTGCTGATCGGCGATGGCACCATGTTTACTCTGGGCTGGATCTTCGGTGAGCGGATCCTGCAATATCGACCGATCCGCCGCATCTTGCCCCCCCACCGATTCGCCCATGTGCAGGATAAATTTGCCAAATATGGCAATTGGGTGCTGTTTGTCGCCCGCTTCCTGCCCGGTTTGCGTTCACCGATTTTTGTCACCGCCGGTATGAGTCGCCAGATCAGCTATTGGCGCTTCCTGATGATGGATGGTTTTGCGGCGTTCATTTCCGTGCCCATCTGGGTTTATCTGGGATACTTCGGCGCCTATAACCGCGACTGGCTGATGAAGTGGGTCGAACGGGGTCAATTTGGCCTGCTGAGTCTCACTGGATTAATCTTCTTGTTCCTGGCCGGATGGTATGCCCTCCACTGTTGGAAAAAGCGTCAGCGCCAAGAGGGCAATGACTGAACCGTTACGACTCGATAACAAAGGCGCCCAGGCGCCTTTTGTTTTTACCCCTACGCCGCTAGCCGTTACTCATCAATGGGTCTGAATACCCGCCCCACACCTAGACACCCATCAACGCGTCCCTCGCTTGCTGACGAAAACGCCGCAGAACAGCAGGGTAACGACACCGACTTACCCCAGCATCTAACGCTCATTCTCCATCCAATAAAAAGGCGCCCGTAGGCGCCTTGATGACAGTATGACGAAGTCGATGTCAGCGCCCCAGCTCCCGAGCTGGTTGCAGACTACTGGCATGCCATGCCGGATAGAGGGTCGCTAGTAAGCTCATCAGGACAGCAGCGCCGGTCACAATGGCTACGTCCAGCCCATGCAATTCCGAGGGTAAGAAGTCGATGAAGTAGATCTCGGGATTGAGGAACCTATGCCCCAATAGAGATTCCACACCACGGATGGCCGGTGTGAGATACCGGGATAACCCAGCCCCCAACAGACCACCAAACAGAGCACCCAACAGCCCGTTCATCATCCCCTGCACCATGAAGGTAATGCGGATCTGCCAGGGGCCTGCGCCCATGGTCTTGAGAATGGCGATATCGTTGCGTTTTTCATTCACCGCCATCACGAGCGTGGAAACAATGTTGAAGCAGGCGACCGCGACGACCATCAGCATCACCACATACATCACGGTGCGCACCAACTGGATATCTTGATACAAGTAACCCTGACTGTTCTTCCAGCTACGCACATACATGCGCTCCGGCAACTTGCTGGCCGCTTCGAAGGCCACATCCTGAGCCTGCATCAGATCCTGGACTCGAAAGCTGAATCCTTGGACCCGATCCCCCAGACCCAAAGCCTGCTGAGCATCCTGCAAGTGGATGAAGCCCAACAGACCATCGAGTTGGCCGCCAATCTCCATAAAGCCCACCACTTTGAAACGGCGCTGCAGTGGTGATTTGAGGCTAGCCTCGGCTTGCGCCGCCACATCCGGCAGCAACAGGGTGATATTTTCGCCTAATGCCACGCCCAACTTATTGGCGATAGCTTTACCCAGGATAACGCCATTTTCACCGGGTTTGAGCTCATCCAACCCCTGGCCCGTCATATAGTGACCGGCATCGGAGATACGCTTTTCCGAGGCTGGCAAGATGGCGCGCAGTTGCACCGCTTTGAGCTTGTCGCCTCGCTCGAGCAAACCATTCAAGCGGACAATCGGCGAGACAGCCACCATTCCCGGAGTATCCAGTAACATGGCTTCGGCACTGCGCCAGTCACTGATCTCGCCACGCACCATCTCGGTTTCGGCGTGAGGCACCACCGCCAGAACTCGAACCCGTAACTCGCGCTCGAAGCCATTCATCGCCGACAAACCGAGGATCAGCGCCATCACCCCAAGAGTAATACCGATGATCGAGGAGGCCGAGATGAAAGAGACAAACCCGCTGGAGCGGCGAGCGCGGCTGTAACGTAACCCAAGAAAGAGAGCCAGTGGACGATACATCAACTCTCCTCCGCCACCAGACCATCCACCAGCGAGATGCGGCGATGCAACTTGGCCGCCAACGCCCGATCATGGGTCACCACCACGAAGGCGGTACCCAGTTGGGCATTGAGCTCACACATCAGGCTATAAATACTATCCGCGCTCTTATGATCCAGGTTGCCCGTCGGCTCATCGGCCAACACCAGCTTGGGTTCATTCACCAGAGCCCGGGCAATCGCAACCCGCTGCCGTTCCCCCCCCGAGAGCTCCGAAGGCTTGTGATCCAGACGATGACCAAGCCCGACCCGCTCCAGCATAGCCGCCGCCTTAGCACTGGCGGCCTTGACCGACACACCGCCAATCAACAACGGCATAGCGGCGTTTTCAAGAGCCGAGAACTCCCCCAGCAGGTGGTGGAACTGGTACACAAAACCCAGCTCCCGATTGCGAAATTGTGCCTGAACCCGATTGGACCAAGCATGAATGTTCTGACCATTAAATTGAACCGTGCCATCACTGGGGGTATCCAGCGCCCCCAGCAGATGCAACAAGGTACTCTTGCCGGAGCCGGAACTACCCACCACCGCCAGCATTTCACCCGCTTGCAGCGTTAAATCCACACCCCGCAACACCGGAGTTTCCAGCTTGCCTTCGCGGTAAATCTTGGTCAGCCCCTGACAGGACAACAGGAGATCGTTATTCATAGCGTAATGCCTCGGCAGGACGGATTTGTGCGGCGCGATAGGCCGGATAAAGGGTCGCCATGAAACTGATGGCCAGCGCGCCCAATGTGATAGTGACGATTTGCAACGGCGCGACACTGACCGGTATCCCGATCCCGCCAGCGGCCATATACAGGTTCAACCCCATCAATTGCAGCAAGGGATTGATAAACCAGGCCAAGCCCAATCCCAACAAGGTGCCAAACAGTGCGCCCCAGAAGCCGCTCCAGGCCCCCTGAACCATGAAGATGCGCAAAATGGCGCTGTCTTGCATACCCATGGTGCGCAAAATAGCCACCTCCCCTTGCTTATCCAACACCACCATCACCAGAGCCGACAGGATATTGAACGCGGCCACCATGATGATCAGCACCAGCATCAAGGCCATGATGTGTTTTTCCATGGCTACGGCGCGAAAGAGCTCGCCGCGCTCCTGACGCCAGTCGGTCACCTGCAATCCCTGCTGCGGCAACTGCTGTGTCAGGCCATCGACGGCGAACGCATCATCCAACCAGAGTCGCAGGCCAGAAATGGTCCCGGCCGGATAACGCATCAAACGACGGGCATCCTCCAGATTGACAAAGACCACCTGATCATCGACATCTGCACCGACCTCGAAGGTTCCGGATACGGTAAACAAGCGCTGGCTGGGTGTCCGCCCCATCGGCGTGTAGCGACTGCCCTCACTGGCCAGAATACGCACCTGATCACCCGGTAGGACATCCAGTTTGCGAGCTAGGGAAACCCCGAGGATCACCTTGAACTCACCAGCCCGCAGCGTGCCGAGCCGGTCTTCCCCCATGCTGTTGCGTAGCAGATCATGCGCCGGGTAGCTCGCCGGATCGACACCTTGCAAGATCACGGCAGCCAACTGCCCGCGGCCTTGCACCATCGCCTCGGCACGCACCAGAGGCGCAACCGCCTGCACATGGGGTAACTGCGCCAAGGGTGCCTGTAACGCCTGCCACTCGGCCAGGCGCCCGTTACTGTCGCTGACGATGGCATGGGGCACCACGCCGAGGATGCGGTTTTTCAGTTGACCTTCGAAACCATTCATCACCGAGCTGACCAGGATCAACGCCATGACGCCAATCGCGATCCCGAAGGTGGAAAACAGAGAAATAAAAGAAGCAAAACGGTTGTCACCGCGCGCTCCGGCGTAACGCAGGCCAATAGCCAAGCTTACCGGTTGAAAGATAGTGGATTTCACGCCAATCCTGAGCGTTGCTATTAAAGAGGGATAGCGGATAATAAATGTAAAGGTGTTACCGCAACAAGGGATCTCTTCAGTCGTGAGCGAGCAGTTTTTCAGTGTTGTCCATAGTTTAGCCATCAATGTCGAACCGCTGGCCGACGGGTTTGTGCTGCCCAGCCTCGACGAACTGGAACAAGAACTACCGGAGCCCTTTCGCATCGCGGGTGCCATCAGCCATATCGACATGAGCACGGCCCGACAACTCCGCAACCTGGGTGAAGAGTTCAGCCTGCTGGTGGATGTCATCAATCAGCAATCGGGCAAGATCAATATGCTGCTCAGTTTCTTGCTGTCGCAACTGGACGAGCCAACCCAACGATTCCAGACGGTCAGCATTGGCGGCAGTCAATTGAGTTTTTTATGTCATCAACCATTACATCTGCACCAACAGTTGCGACTGAAATTGTTCCTGCATGAAGAAGCATCGGCCATTTATTGCTATGGCAAGATCACCGAGCTAGAACAAAAGCCGGGCGGCACCTTAGTGCATGTCAGTTACAGCCGGATCCGCGGTGAGGATCAGGAAGTTCTGGTTCGGGCCAGCCTGCATATTCAGTCTCGTCAGCTCAAGCAACGCGCCGAGCAGCGTGCCAATCAACCCAAATAAGTCTTTGCCATGACCCCATTGTTCTCTCTGGCTTCACTCATCAAGCCGGGCGCCCGGCAGACCCTCGGTCAACTCGAAGGCAGTGGCCTGGCGCTGGCCGTTGCCGAGCTTGTTGCTGGCCATGACCATCCCGTCGTACTGCTGGTCGCCGATACACCCAGCGCCTTGCGTCTGGAGCAGGAGGTGCAGTTTTTACTGCGCAACCAGCCTAAACCACGCCCGGTGTTGCTGTTTCCAGATTGGGAAACCTTGCCCTACGACAGCTTTTCCCCTCATCAGGACATCATCTCCCAGCGTCTGGAGACTCTCTATCACTTGCCGCGCATGCAGCATGGCTTGTTGATCATTCCCGTCGCCACCCTGATGCTGCGTACACCACCCCAAAGCTTTATCGATCGGTTCAGCCTATTGGTGAAACCCGGCGACAAGCTGGATCTACACGGTTTGCGCCGTCGATTGGAACAGGCCGGCTATAACGCCGTGGAGCAGGTGCTGGAACATGGCGAATTCGCCGCTCGCGGCTCCTTGCTGGATCTGTTTCCGATGGGCTCGAAAGAGCCCTATCGCATCGACTTCTTCGATGATGAGGTCGATACTATCCGTGCCTTCGATCCCGACAGCCAGCGCTCCAGTGAGCCGGTGAATGCCGTCCGGCTATTGCCCGCCCATGAGTTCCCCACCGATAAAGAAGCCATCGAGCTGTTCCGTCAACGCTACCGGGAGCGATTCGAGATCAGTAGGGCACCGGAGTGCGTCTACCAACAAGTCAGCAAGGGATTATGGCCTGCCGGCATCGAGTACTACTTACCGCTGTTTTTCGAACACAGCAGTACCCTGCTCGACTATCTGCCCGCCGAGAGCCTGCTGCTGACCCTCGGCGACATTCACACCGCAGGTCAACAATTCTGGCAGGATGTAGAGCGGCGCTATGAGGATCGGCGCTACGATCTGAATCGTCCATTGCTGCCACCGCCGACCCTGTATCAACCGGTCGATGAACTATTCGCGGCCCTCAAAGGCTACAGTCAGTTTACCCTGCAACCCCTGCCTGCCGAAGAAAAAGCCGGTCGCTACAACCTCAGCATCCATCGGCTACCCGAGCTGACCGTGGATGCGCAGCGCAGTGATCCTCTGAACTTATTGCGGGATTTCCTCGGCAATTATCAGGGCCGGGTGCTGTTTTGTACCGAGTCCGAAGGCCGTCGTGAATCCCTGCGTGAACTACTGGCGCCCCTGGATCTGCGCCTGGCGGAGTTTTCTAGCCTGGATGATTTCCTGACCGCCAAACCCCGCTGTGGCATTCTGGTCGCGCCGTTGGAAAAGGGCTGTCTACTGAGTGATCTGGGATTGGCACTCGTCTGCGAAGGTGAACTGCTGGGCCAGCGCATCGTGCAACGTCGACGTCGCGATAAACAAAAAGCCAGTACCAATAACGATGCCATCATCCGCAATCTGGCGGAGTTAACCCTGGGTCAGCCCGTGGTGCATCTGGATCACGGGGTAGGCCGCTATCTCGGTTTGCAGACCATAGATGCCGGCGGCATCGCCACCGAATACCTGACGTTGGAATATGCCGGAAACGACAAGCTCTATGTGCCGGTGACCTCCCTGCATCTCATCAGTCGCTACAGCGGCAGCGAGAATCCGCCGCTGCATAAGCTGGGCAGTGAAAGCTGGCTCAAGAGCCGCCGCAAAGCGGCGGAGAAAGTCCGTGATGTGGCCGCCGAATTGCTGGATGTCTATGCCAAGCGTGCCGCCCGCCCCGGGCTGGCATTCCGTCATGACAAACAAGCCTATGCCAGTTTTGCCGCCGGATTCCCCTTCGAGGAGACCCCGGATCAACTCAATGCTATCAACGCGGTGTTGGGAGACATGTGTCAGGCCAAAGTCATGGACCGGCTGGTGTGTGGCGATGTTGGCTTTGGTAAAACGGAAGTCGCCATGCGTGCCGCTTTTGTCGCCGTACATGGTGGTAAACAGGTCGCCGTACTGGTGCCGACAACACTGCTGGCCCAACAGCACTACGATAATTTCCGCGACCGCTTTGCCAACTGGCCGGTCAATATCGAGGTCATGAGCCGCTTCAAGAGTGCCAAGGAGCAAAAAGCAGCTCTGGGCCAACTGACCGAGGGCAAGATCGATATCATCATCGGCACCCACAAACTGCTCTCTGAAGAGGTGAAGTTCAAGGATCTCGGCCTGCTGGTGGTGGATGAAGAGCACCGATTTGGCGTGCGGCAGAAAGAAAAGATCAAGGCCCTGCGCGCCGATGTCGACATCCTGACCCTGACCGCGACACCTATCCCCCGCACGCTGAATATGGCCATGTCCGGCATGCGCGATCTGTCGATTATTGCCACACCGCCGGCCAAGCGCCTGGCTATCAAGACCTTCGTGCGCGAGCATGACAAGGCGGTGGTCCGTGAGGCCGTACTACGGGAGCTCAAACGGGGTGGCCAGGTCTACTATTTGCACAACAATGTCGAAAGCATCGAAAAGTGTGCCGCCGAGCTGGAAGCGCTGCTGCCCGAGGCACGTTTGTGTATTGCTCACGGCCAGATGCGCGAGCGGGATCTGGAAAAGGTGATGAGCGACTTCTATCACCAACGGTATAACCTGCTGGTCTGTACCACGATTATCGAAACCGGGATCGATGTGCCCAGTGCCAACACCATCATCATGGATCGCGCCGATCATCTTGGTCTCGCCCAGTTGCATCAGCTCCGTGGTCGTGTCGGCCGCTCTCACCACCAAGCCTACGCCTACCTGCTGACCCCGCATCCAAAGCAGATGACCAAGGATGCCATCAAGCGCCTGGAGGCCATCGAATCACTGGAAGATCTGGGTGCCGGTTTCGTCCTGGCTACTCATGATCTGGAAATCCGGGGTGCCGGTGAGTTACTGGGCGATGAGCAGAGCGGGCAGATTGAATCCATCGGCTTCACCCTGTACATGGAAATGCTGGAGCAGGCGGTCAAAGCGCTGCGCGAAGGCAAGGAGCCTTCTTTAGACCAACTGCTGGGCGAACACACGGATATTGAACTGCGGATCCCGACGCTGTTGCCCGAGGATTATATTCCGGACGTTAACATGCGCCTGTCGATCTACAAACGGATTGCCAGTACCGCCAGCGCCGATGAGCTGGAGGATCTGCGCATCGAGCTCATCGACCGCTTCGGTCTATTACCCGCTGCGGCGCAAAACCTGATGCAGGTGGCCGAATACCGGCAACAGGCCACTCACCTCGGCATCAAGCGCATTGAGGTCACCGAGCGGGGCGGCTATATTGATTTCGCCGAGCAGACCCGGGTCAGCCCGGCTTATCTGGTTTCGCTGTTACAGAGCCAACCGCGGATCTATCGGATGGAAGGGCCAACCCGGTTGCGCTTCCAGATCCCGAGCCCGGATGCAGCCGCACGGTTGCAACTGGTTGCCAATTTACTAAACGAATTGACGGCGCACCAACTCTAAGGAGCATATGTTGAAACACCTGTTTTCTCTGCTACTGGCCCTGACGATGAGCCTGCCGGTTCAAGCCGCAGATCCCGTCTATGAAGTCGAGATCATTGCTTTTTCCCGTACCGCGGATCCGGCCCTATCCGGTGGTGAAGATGCCAGCCTGTCGGCCCATAGACCCGATCTGGACAGTGGTTTTAGTCTGGACATGCTGGGCGGTTTGCCGATTGATAATCTGCAACTGGGCAACGTGGTCGCCCGTCTGAAAGCCGATGGCAACTATCAGGTTTTGCTGCATCAAGCTTGGCGTCAACCAGTCGGGACCTCAGCGACAGCTCCCTGGTTGCACCTGAGTGCCGGGAGTGTGACCGATGCATCGGGTAGCCAACCCGAGTTTGATGGCTTGGTGAAGCTGTATCGCAATCCACATCTGTTTATGGATGCCGACCTGTTGCTGCGCCGCCTCGGTATGAAAAAACCATCGGTGCCCTCGGTAACCCAATACGTCGGCAGCAGTGAAACGACAGCCAGCGAACCTGCGCCCGTTGAAGCCATTCCTGAGCTCAAGGAGTATCCACTGGTCAGCAGCAATCGGGTCATGGAGGGACAAATCACCTACTTCGACGGCCCCATGTTGGGTTTGCTGGTTCAGGCCCGTCCCGCCAAGTGATGCGGCTCAGAGGATGACCGTCTCACCATTCAAGCATTTGGATCTGGAGGGACGCAGCCCGCTGCCCTTTTCCTTGCAATTGTGTCTGTGGGCACTGATGCGTGGTTATATCCTGTTGCTGCTGGCACTGGCCAGTCAGCAACAGAGTCAAACCTTGCTGGCGCTGTTTTATCCGGATCCACAGCAACTCTACCTAGCGTTGGCACTCGGACTTCCAGCGGCGATCACCTGGCTGGCGTCTGGCTATCGGCACCGAGCCGGACATCCGCTCTATCACCGCATCTGGCGGCTAGGGCGCGGATTGTGCCTTGCCTCGGCGGCCGGTGAATTGCTGCTGCAGGTGTGGCAACTACAACGTCATGGTTGGTACTTCAGTTGGCCGCAAGCCGCTGCACTAGCCATCGGTATCTGGTGCCTGAGCTATCTGCTGCTCGCTAAGGGGCTGACACTAGCCTTTACCCCACAGCCACCCGAAATCAATGTGGCTGAATAAGCAGGCGTCGATGGGCGTCCACCCATAAAAAAAACCGCCGTTGAAACGGCGGTTTTTTTATTCAAGGTACAAGCCGATGATCAATGCAGTTTCAGACGCGGACGTAAAATACGGTTGATTTGGCCGACCAGCATCATCAGACCCGTCTTGATATAGCCATGCAGTGCCACTTGATGCATGCGATACAAGGAGATATAGACGAAACGGGCAATGCGTCCTTCCACCATCATGGAGCCGCGCATCAGATTACCCATCAGACTGCCGACGGTACTAAAACGGCTCATGGAGACCAGCGAGCCATAATCCATGTAGGAATACGCTTTCAGCTCCTTGCCTTGCATCATGGCCAGGATATTGGCCAGAGCACGATCCGCCATCTGGTGCGCTGACTGGGCGCGCGGCGGTACCATTTTACCGTCTTCCATGGCGCAAGCCGCGCAATCACCAATAACGAAAATGTGTTCGTCACGGGTAGTCTGCAGGGTGTTTTTAACCACGAGCTGATTGATGCGATTGGTCTCCAGATCACCGATATCCTTCATGAAATCCGGTGCCTTGATACCGGCCGCCCATACCATCAGGTTGGCCTCAATCAATTCACCATCCTTGGTCTTGAGACCTTCCGGTGTGGCTTCACTGACAAAGGTGGCGGTGCGTACATCCACCCCCAGATTACTCAGCTCCTGATGGGCAGCCGTCGAGATACGCTCTGGCAGCGCCGGCAGAATACGCGGGCCCGCTTCAACGACCGTCACCTTCAAGCTGTCACGGGACAGGTTTTTGTAGCCGTATGAGGCAAGCTCTTCGACCGCGTTATACAGTTCAGCTGAGAGTTCAACGCCAGTGGCACCTGCACCGACGATGGCAATCTTCACCTTTTCACTCGGCTTGCAGTTGTCATCACCCGGTTTGCAATCGGATGCAAACTGCAGGAACTGGTTCATCAGCAGCCCATGGAAGCGGAATGCCTGATCCGGGCTATCGAGGAAGATGCAGTTGTCGCGCACGCCCGGCGTGTTGAAGTCGTTGGACACAGAGCCAATCGCCATCACCAGATAGTCATAAGCCACTTCACGTTCACCCAGCACCACTTCGCCTTTCTCGCCCAGGATCGGCGCCAGAACGATACGCTTCGCCTCGCGATTGATATTGGTGAGAGTGCCCAGCTGAAATTCAAAGCCATGATTACGGGCATGGGACTGATAGCTCAGCGCATCGATCCCCGCGTCCAGTGAGCCAGCAGCAACTTCGTGCAATAACGGCTTCCACAGGTGAGTACGGTTCCGATCCACCAGCGTGATCTGGGCCTTGCCAGAACGCCCCAGCTTACGCCCTAATTTAGTGGCCAGCTCCAGGCCACCGGCACCACCGCCGACTACAACAATCTTGGTCATCAGTACCTTCCGTCCATAAAACAAAGGGAGCTCGACGGAGCTCCCTGAAATCGCAATTCAAAACCGATCAGGCAAGCTTGAAAGCTTTGATCGTCTGAAGGTGCGCGGAGATATTCTTGAACTTGTGGCTCTCGCGCTCATCCCAGACAATGTTGTAATAATCCTTCAGCTCACGCTCTGTGGACCTATTATCTATCACTTCATCGTTAACAGAAAGGATACAAATACAATTACCTGCATTTTTTTTACGAAATTCAGTTACACATTTGGTCGAGATATCCGTGTATTCTTCCGGCCGCTCGATACGCCCCACCATGGTGACTTCCGGATGCAGATTCGGGTTGAACATGACCTGCTTGATCCCGCATAAAAAACCGATCCGCTCGCTCCAATAACCGCCCAAGCCCACCCCACAGATCAGAGGCTGGGTGTCATTGCTCATCGCCAATTGTTTGTGCACTTCCTTGAGCAGGTGGCTCATGTCATGACGCGGATGCACTGTGCTGTAGTGAACAAAGCGCACATCATCATCAATAAACTGCAACTGCAGAATTTTTTCATGATTTCCCGAGCTGGTAGCGTCAAAACCGTGCAAATAGATAATCATACTGTTCCCTCATCCCATGCGGATTACGATGACCATATCAGGATTACGCGCCTCGACCAAACGCAACCGATTGAAGCTTGTGACGGATCAAATTCTGTCCCTTCCGACATGATGCCAGCGATCGAAAAATCACGAGCTGCGACTTAACACCTCGAGATCAGCCGCCAGTTCACTGAGTTTACGCCGTAAATATTGTCGTTGCTCAGGGCTCAGGCTCGCCGACAACGCGGTAAACCACTGGATGGAACGTTGACGGGAATCCGCCACATACTGCTTGAAACGCCCATCACCCAGTTCATCCCCTTTGACCACCACGGCGACTAATCCCGCGCCGAAGCCAGGCTGACCACGCTGTGCCAGGGTCTGCTCGAGGGCCTTGAGCCAGACCTCCTGATAGTCCAGCCAGGTTGCATAGTACTGACGCTGCCATTGGGACGATTGATCAATCAGCGGCTGTTGTGCCGGCTCTACGTCACCCAGCCATTGATCCAAATTCTTCTCCAGCTTGCGCTGAAAACTGGCGTAGACCTTATTGCCATGTTCCTGAGCAAACTCTTTGCGTTGCTCTTGCTGTTTTTTCCAGCGCTCTGCCATAAACCGGCGCACCTGTTCATCACTCAGGGTCACCGCAAAGCGATTAGCGGGCTCCTGAACCCCTTCCGCCAGCTGACGCATCAACTGTTCAAAGGTTTGCAGATGGATGGCGACTTCGGCCTCGGTCAGTGGGCGACGTAAGTCAAAGCTCAAACTGCGTAACGCCCGGACATAGCCGGGCAGAGCCTCATGGCGGTGCCACTGCAAGATCTGCGCGACCTGGCGATCCAGCTCCGAGGATTGTTGACTGCTGAGCTCAAAATAATCATCCAGCTTCCAGGCTATGGCCCAGTCCAGCCAGTTATAGAGCATGCGTACCGCGCAGCCGGTCAATAGTAGCGGAACCAGCAACAGCACAATGACGATGCGACGCGGGATCATGATGACAATCCCTCCGCCAGACACGGCTGGTGCAGTTGCGATTCAAACATCTCACGATACCGGACATCGTGGCTGTGCTCCCAGAACACATTGGCCCACAACAACGCCACAAAATCTGCCACCGTCAGCATCTCGGCGACCCGTGACCAGGGGCAGCCCCCCCCTGCTTGCTGGTATCGCTCCAGCAGCTGTCGAGCCTCATCGTCATTCAGGGCAAAAGAGCGGATGAGGCACGCCAGATCAAACGCCGGATCGCCAATACCGGCATATTCCCAATCGACGAGGAGCATCGACTCCCCCAGCACATTGGCCGGGCTGATATCGTTGTGACAGAACACCGGCGCAATCGAAGGCAATCTCTGCAGCAAGGCAACCATGCGGTGGAAGAGCCGAGTGACGCGTGGATCGCGATGACAGATCCGCGCCAGATAAAAACGTAAGTGTGCTTCCAGATCCAGCGTCAGGGCTGGCGCAGGGGTGGCATGCACCCGTGCAACTAACCCAGCCAAGCGCGTCATCGCCTCTGGCGTGTGCCAATCGGGCGGCGATATTACCGGCTCAACCCAATCGGTAATCATCAATCCCAATTCGGCATCGACATACTGCAACCGCGGAGCCAACCCCTGCTCGGCGGCCAGTTTATGCAACACCAGTTCACGCCCGCGCTGGATACCCAGCCGGGACGCAAAAGGAGTGCTGACCCGCAAGAAGTAATCGCCACGGGGTAAGGTCAAGCGGTAACTGGTATTGGTCAGCCCACCTAACAACAGCGTGTGTTGGCCTCCCCTGAACGGCCCCGGGAGCTCGATTACCATCCCAATGTTTTCTTCTTGCTCTGCTTACGGATTTCTTGCTGGTCAGCCCAAACCAACTCGCCACTCTTGAGATCCATCAGATTCATGGTCAATTGGTAGAACACGTCCTTCACCTTGCCGTTATCTTTCACAATGCTGGCCAGGTTGCCATATAACATGTACTGGGCTCCGGTTTGTTTGCCCATGCGCACCATGGAAGCCGGATCCACCATGCCCGCCGCCTGTTGATACTCGAGCTGTTCCTTCACGGCCGCGACCTTGCTCATATCGACGAAGCGAACCTTGCCGGAGCGCAATAACTGGGTTCGCATGGTATCGGTCAGCGCTTCGGTATCGATATGCTCGGAGGTTTTGTTGCGGATGCTATCCACAAACAGGACCGGACGACCGGTGCTACTGATCTCGGTCATCACCGGGTTATCGATCAGCGACTGCACCATCTTGCCGGACATGGATTGCAAGTCGGTTGAACCATAATCCACCGTCACAGTTTCTGTGGCCTTGGCATCGCCATAAGACACTTCGGTCGAACAACCGGAAACCAGTGCTGCAGCCAGCAGGCCGAGCACAAGGGCTTGATTCGTCATCTTCATCGTTAATCCTTCACTACATCACGGACAGAAAAATAGAAGGCTGTGGCCTGCGGCAGCAGAGCGGAGGCCTGAATAACCCGTTGCTCCCCCCCATGCAGGGTCAGCGGTTGCCAACTGGTGCTATCCGGCTCAACCGGCATGCCCGCCCCATCGAACCAGGTCACACGGTATTGCAGGTTTTGGTCATAGGCAATATGGCTCTTGAGGCGAACCGCAATCTGTAACCGACCATCACCAGCACTTCTCTGCTGCTGGGCCAGATCCAATTCCAGTCGCTGTTTCATGCCCGCGTTGTCCACTTGTAGGCGCGATTCCTGCCCCTCGGCCCCACTCAAGGCAATACCGTTGGTGGAGGAACACGCCACCAAGCCACAGAATAACAGTGCTAACGCTATTGATTTCATCACGGGATCTCGTTGTTTCATCGACCTTCAGGATATCATTTTTACCATGCTGACTATATTGGCACCCAGCTGATTTACCCAAACCAGAGTGACCTTACCTTTGACCACGGGAACCGATAATTGTTGCATCGCGGTCCCCTGCCCGACCGCTATGGCGTGATTGCCAGCAGGAACCGAGCGACGCCAGATGCTGACCCCCGCAGGCAGGGTTGACCAGGAGCGAGTGTCCGCATGCTCGGAGAAGGTGTTATAGAGCCCGACCAGAATATTGCCTAAATCACCCCCTTGCGCACTGGCCTGATGGCGCAAGGCTTCTTTGCTGGCCAAGCGGAGCAGCTGGCGCATCATCAACCCCGGTAACCGCTCCTGCAACGATTGACTCGCCAACCCCTGCAACGAGACTAGCGGTTCGGTTTGAGTACTTTGACCATCGAGCAGAAATTGACCCGCCGCAACCGGGATCTGAGTTGAACCATACCAGGGAAACGCCACGGTAAAGGTACGAAAATCCCCGGCAGAGGTTGCTATCGGCAACGGCAGGAAAAACTCCTGTAATGGCTCCAGCATCCCCTCTTCATACAACACCAGGATCTGGCCCTGATCGGTAGAGCTCGATTGATCGGTTGTCGTTGCTGCCGATGGGCGACCAAAACGTTGTTGATAGACAGCATGCTCACTCTTCAGCCCCAGCCGGGCGGTGACCCGCAACAGATCGTCCTGCAACACACGGTTGTTCGGTGCAACTTCAAGAGCCCGTTGGTAATCAATGTAGGCGTCATTCAGCGCTCCGGTTGCCTCATACAAGAGCGCCGACACGTAAAAGGTATAACCGCTCTGGATCCGCCCCTTGAGGCCATCCGGGCTAACCGGTAAGTCCGGTAATCCCTGTTGCGCCAACGCCAGCTCCTGACCCAGACCAGCCTGCTGGATCTCCTCTTTTGCAGCCTGGAGCTCTCGCTCCCGTGTCGCCAGAGCCCGCTCCTGGACCTGGTTGGCTTTGCGCACCTCGACCAGGGCATCCTGGGTCTGCCCCAGAAACAGATAATTTAATGCCTGATAGTGATGAAGCAGGGTCTGTTCATAATCGGCAGCCTGGTAGGCAATCGCCTGATCATTACTCAGCAGAGAGCCTGCCTGCTGCAAGCCATGGCTGATACGGTATTCTGCCTGCTGATCTAGCCACGCCAGTTGGCTTGCTGCGGCATCCAGTTGCTGTTTGCTGGCATGCCAGTCTCGAAGCAAAAACGCAATTCGCCCCTGCTGCAGCCGATCCAGCACAAAGTTATTATCATTCGGCTCAGATGCCGGGATCGCCGCCATAGCTTCCGGCCATTGCCCCAACTGCAGTTGGGTCCGTACTGGTTGCATGACACTGCTGTAACTGAGAAATAAGTCACTCAGCCCCATAGTGGCACATCCGGACAGCAAAACACCGGCTACCAGCAAGGAGGCTTGTCGCCAGCGCCGGATCGTTACCTTTGGCATGAAATCACTCAGCCAGCAGTGGGCCGAGAGGCTTACCACCCACCAGATGCATATGCAGGTGGTACACCTCTTGTCCGCCATGCCGATTGCAATTGACGATCAATCGATAGCCATTCTCGGCAATCCCTTCTTCTTCCGCTAACTGCCGCGCCACAGTAAATAGCCGTCCGAGCGCTTGCTCATCCTCGCGGGTGACCTGATTCGCAGTCGGAATTAATTTATTCGGTACAATCAGGATGTGAGTAGGCGCCTTGGGTCCGATATCACGAAATGCGGTTACCAGTTCGTCTTGGTATAACAATTTGGCCGGGATCTCCTGACGGATGATCTTGCTGAAAATAGTCTCTTCTGACATGACAAAATCCTTAAAAACAACGGTATGCAAGAAAAAGGAGCGAACTGATAATCCAGGACATCATTGAGTCTGTGGCCAGGAGGGTGAGTGTGATTCAGCTCCGGCTTTACCTGCACCAGCTCGAAAAAGAGTTAAATATTTGACAGCTTTTACAGAAGATATACAAGTTCGGACGCTTAAAGACGTCTAGCGAACTGCAGTCAACTTGGCGGGTGTTAATACAATGAAAATTAAAATAGCGGATCTATCCTTTTTGCATCGAGTCTATCTCAGCTTTGCCGTGCTTATTGGTGTGCTGATTGCCGGCTCCATGCTCAATTATTCCAGTCAAAACCAGCTCAACTCTGCCTTGGTCTCCGTGACCGAAGAAGCAGCGCCGATTGTCTTGCTGGCCAATAAGCTGGAAGTAAGCCTTCTGTCCACCAACAAGCATCTGACCGACGTCTTGTCGGAAAAAGATCCTCAGCAATTGCTCGAGCTGACCAAGGAACTGGAGACGTCGCGGAAATTGTTCACCCAGTCGCTGGATAACTTCAAACAGCAAGCGGACAAGCTGCCGTTGGTGAAGACCTATATTCCTACACTGGAAAAAGCATCCAAAAGTTATCTGGGAGAGACCGCTGATCTGGCTGCTCAACGGGCGCAACTGCTGACCCTGCTGCGCCAGACCAACAAGGCCAAGAGTGAATTCCAGGCCATCATGCCGTTGTTCAAACAAGAACTCTCCGACATGCTGGCGAAGATCGATGACAGCTATGTGCAAGGAGTGTTTCGTTCCATGCAGGCCAAGCAGTCACCGATTGAAGTGACTACCTTTGATGCCCTGAACCAGAGTAGCCCGACCCTGGTTGCAGCGGCGCTGGAGCGCAACCGCAAACAAATTGCCGATTACGACAAGGCCGTGGCCGATCTCAAGCTGGAAATGCCTAGCTTGGAGAACGATATAGGTCTGTATATCAAAGGCTTCATCCTCAACACCACCCAGGACAAGGGTCTGTTGGCTCGTTATCTGGAGCTGGTCAAGACCCAGGTTGCAATGGAGAAGAAAGCCAAGGACGCCAGTTTACAAGTGGTCGCAGTCCAGGCTGAGCTTGGCCGTCTGCAACAAGTGGCGCAAGGAGTGATGAACCAGAGTATCGAGAACGCCAACAGCACCTTGGCCACAGGTCGTATGCAGCTACTCGGTACCGTCATCCTGGCCGTTGCCTTTGCCTTCGGCGTGGCCATGCAATTGGCCAAGAGCATCCGGAATCCGGTTCGCCAATTGATCGATGTACTTCACGCTGCCACGCAGGGCGATATGACCCGGCGAGTTGGTTATCGCAATCAGAACGAATTTGGCCGTTTGGGCACCCAGGTTAATACCCTGGTGGAACAGATGGGTGATGTGCTGAAGAAGCTGTCCCTGGCCTCCAGCCAACTGAACCGGGCTGCACACGACAACCGCACCACCGCCGAACGCTCTAGCCGGGAGCTGAATCTGCAGCGTCAGGAAACCGCCAGCGTCGCCGCGGCCATGACAGAGATGGAAGCCTCGGTCCGTGAAGTGGCCCAAGCCGCCAATCAGACCCTGGATCAGGTCATGGCCGTCGAAAAAGCATCCGAAGCCGGACGCAGCATCATGGCCACCAATATCTCGACCACTCACCAGTTGGCCAACAAGTTGACCGAAACCGGAAAAGTGATTGGTGACGTCAATAACATGAGCAGCAACATCGGCAACATCCTCGATGTGATCCGCAGCATTGCCGAACAGACCAACTTGCTGGCCCTGAATGCGGCGATTGAAGCCGCCCGAGCAGGTGAACATGGTCGTGGTTTTGCCGTTGTCGCCGATGAAGTCCGGACACTGGCTCGCCGCACCGCTGACTCCACCTCGGAAATCCGCTCCATGATTGAGGGGCTGCAACAGGCTGTGCAACGCGCGGTGCGGGTGATGAACGAGTGCAGTGGAGAAATGGAGTCCAGTGTCCAACAGAGCTCCAACGCCAACAGCTCGATGGAAGAGATCCAGGCCATCATCACCATGATCAGCGACATGTCGAGCCAGATCGCCTCGGCCGCCGAGCAACAACAGGCAACCAGCGCTGAAATTTCGTCCAACATCAACCGGATTTCCGAGATCTCCGACTCCAACTATGAAGGCATTCAAGAGGTAGCCAAGACCAGCTTGATCCTTGATGAATTGGCAGAGCAGCAGCAAGAGCTGGTTCATCGATTCCAGCTGTAACCTCGCGATAAACATCAAAGGGGAGCCATGAGCTCCCCTTTTGTTTTTCTAGTCCTGGCGCATTTCCCCCGCTTACAACTCGGCGATCGCGCCCTTCCCCACCCCCTCATACGCCACAACACGCACCAGGTGCTGAGCAAATCGGGGTTTGAGCTGCCGGGCAATGTAGTGGGCAAGCAACTCGACTGTGGTATCCGTGTCCACCAATTCGGTTTCTGCCGCCGCAATCGCCAATTGGAAATCCCCTTGCGGCGCTTGATAGCGAAAACCCAGATGCTGGGCACCCAGATGTTCGGTTGCAAGTGGGCTCAGTTGTAACTGTTGCAGCGGCACTACATCTTCCTGGGAGCCCAGATAGATATCCGCCCAGCGTGCGGCCCACTCTTGTTCCAGCGCCAGCTCCCGGCGTTCATCTACCCACAGCTCGATCATGGAACGATGACCATGGGCAATGCGCTGACAATTGCCGTCATGCTTTTTCAGGCCATGACTGTAGTGATAAAAAGCGGTCGGGATAGCTTCTGGACGTAACCGGATGGTCAAACCATCAATATTGCTGGGCAACCGAGCCTGGATCAGCTGATGCAAATAGCGGGTCACACTCTCCTGAGTGATGCTCTCTTCAGGAATAAACGCAAAAGCTTCCGAAGGAGCATTCAGATGCAGACTTCGCCCTGCGCGGAGGAAATCCACGAAATGGTAGCCACTTTCGGCCGCGGCCACCTGGCAGCAAGATGCAGCGATCGGCACCAGCAGCCGGTGATCCACTTCGGCATCAATGATGGCCTTGAGCTGTTTCTTTACCCGCGCGAAATCCAGCAGCATGCTCATTTCATTGAGGGTGCCGGTTAACTCGATATCTACCAACCAGCTCTCGCCCACCATGCCACGCTCAGCGCTCAAATAGGAGGCATCAATCACCGTCAAATCACGGACAAACAACTTCATTCTGCTTCAACACCTCAACGGGATGGGATTGACCATTATAACCAGCAACTCGAGCCACAGCAGTGTTGTTTCGTCATGCCCCAGAAGACATCTGACCTCAGGGGATGAACACCCGGATGATGGGAGCGAGAGCGCCCATCCATCAGCCTCCAGTTCATCTACACGGACACCATCTGGCCTGGAATAGCCGGTAAAATTGGCCTGACCAGTAAGCTTTACCTATTGATTGCACAGATATTCAGCGAATAAACAGCCGGGCTGGCTGAAGTGGTTGACAGCCAAGGAGCAGACCCCTAGACTCTGCCTCCGTTGCCCCGCTTGTTCAGCGGTACAACTATCGGCGCGTAGCGCAGCCAGGTAGCGCACTGTCATGGGGTGTCAGGGGTCGGAGGTTCAAATCCTCTCGCGCCGACCATACAACCCTCGGAAAAGCCTCACTTTTTAGTGAGGCTTTTTTGTTTCCGGATCTTGCCGTGGGTAAAACATGGGTAAAACTCGGCTAAAACCATCCCCCTTGCCTGCCGCCACCCGGGCAATATGAAGAAACAGATCCGCTAAAAATCAAAAACCGCCTGTTCAGGCGGTTTTCTCTCGCTTATTGGTTCAAGCCCAGATAGCCATCAAGGATAGCGGCGGCCCGAGAACTCAATCCAGCCAGTTACCCACTCTCCTTGCGGATCTTGATAGCGATCATGTAACTCGCCACCACTCGGATTCCAGACATAGAAACCGGCAACCGTGGCTTGACTGCCATAGGCTAGGTCAGGGATGACACCCGCCACCTTACTGTCATGCACCACCTGCAACGTCATGCCATTACCAATCTCGATGGTAAAACGTTGGTGTCCATCATCAGGAGCGTTCGCGGGCGACACTTGAATGATGCGGCCGGAAACCGTAACCGGCACATCCCCTTTTCCTTGCTGATAAGCCTTGGCCACAATGGACTCGTCCCGCTTTGCCGCCTGGCGCCATGATTCTTCGGCCGACACCTGCACCATCTGGGCTCGCAGCGACTTGATGCCAACATAGCCCAAGAGAGCGATGACCAGAATACCCAATACCACCATAGAGCTACGTCGCATGGCTCCCCTTACTCCAAAACAGCAATACCACTCCGGCATCATACACAGCCAGTCACAAATTTCATCGGGGTTGCAGCTGTGGCTCGGCCTCTGAATGGCAAAGGGTCAAGATGTGACCGTCACCACTTTCGAGAATTTCTTTAGCTCTCTGCGTGCGAATTTTGTGACAACCGCGCTTTTTGCATCAAAGGCGAACTCATACGATGCCCTGGTACCGATTTCATGTCTAATTATTGCACGGGGTGGTTATGTCGTTGTTCAAACCTGCGTTAGCGGCCTATTTTGAAACATGCGGAGTGGGCACTGCAGACGCCAAGCGAGTACAAGCTCGGTTTGGTCAAAACTACACCGCCATGGTGCAGCAGATGGAAGTCATGGGCTCCAAGGGAGATAGCAAAGCGCTGGCGGCGGTCCAGATCGCCGACGACGCATTTTTCACGCCGAGCCATTATCCTGATGGTCCGCATTGGGGCTATATCGAGTCAGAAGAGGATATTTATCAGCTGATCGACACCATCCGTGCCGCGGGAGTTTGCAGCATTGCTATTTATCGTCATGCCTTTGGTCAGGATGTAGTCCATGACTATGCCGACGTGTTCAACCGTTTCCTGCTAGAGGCCCAACAGCAGGCACAACGCCGCTCCATGCGAATTGACATTGCACCCTTGCTTACCCGGTTCCTGCAGGACACCCAACAACTCAAAGCACCACGTACCAGCAAGGGGCTCACCGCACTCTTCAGCTGACAGGACACCTCGTCATGCCGGCTCATCGGTGGTGAAACACAGGGTTCGTTCCGGACAAACATCGCAGCTGGGAGCCCGACAGACATAGCTCCCCGCTTGCTCACACAACTGGCGATAGAAGAATTTTTTCCAGCGCATATCCTGCTGATTCAATGCCACCAGCTGCGGAAAACAATCCAGCATCAGGTTTCGCAACTGAGCGCGGGAATCCAGACCCAGATCTTCCCACAGATGCTTAAAACCCATGCTGGCCGTGGCCAGGATGAGACTCAACTCAGCGAATGGCGCCGCCAGATAACCGCTGAGCCAGGTAGCCAGATCATCCCGCTCCTGATATCGCGACTGCAATAACTCCGACACCAGGAGCTGGCGCCTCTGCACTTCACTGGCCACAGACATCGGCCCTCCGAACGCCTCGCTCAAACGGGAAAACTGCTGCTCTCCTAACCCCATAGCCGGAGGTAACAGGGCTTGTCCTGCCATGAAACGTTGGTATAGCTGGCCCAACCAGTAATGACAGGCCACATAGCGCTGATAGGCCTGACTGACCCGGGCAGCCTGCTGCTGGCAAGAACAAACACTCGGCTCCAGCGTTACTTCTCCGCCTTGCATAATTTCACCATTTTGCATATGGCCCCCTCCACCGGACAGATGAGTTGACAGCGAGGACCGGGTTTGTTTTCCCGACACTCATTACAGCGCTTCACCCGAATAGCAAAGTGGCCCGCCTCTTCGACAATGGCGCCCCGCGGACACACCTCCAGGCAGTTGTAGCAGCCGATGCACGATGCCGTGATCTGGCAACTCATCAGGCAACCCCTTGTTGACGCCGACCCTGAATTTTCCGGACTGAGCCTTCGGCTTGTCCTCGGGTTTCCCACCATTGTTGCAACGCCTCGCGGATCGGCTGCCAGGCATAGTCGACGACCGGAGTAATCCCGGACTCTTCCAACTGCTGCCAGGGAGCCATTCCGACGCGGGCACAAAACACAGCATCAACATCAGTCAGCAGATCCAGCATGGTATTAAAAGTGTCCATCTGGGCATCGGTG
Source organism: Pseudaeromonas pectinilytica (assembly GCF_054780855.1). Classification (NCBI taxonomy): domain Bacteria; kingdom Pseudomonadati; phylum Pseudomonadota; class Gammaproteobacteria; order Aeromonadales; family Aeromonadaceae; genus Pseudaeromonas; species Pseudaeromonas pectinilytica. Next base: position 29,269 of record NZ_BAAGVN010000361.1, on the reverse strand, counting down.
TCACAATCACTCTCACCCTGGCAATAGAGCGGCACATGACGCTCACCGACCCGGACGGCGCCCTCACTGGAAACCGCATAGATTTGGAAACGTCGGGCGTGACCAAAATGCTGATCGATCACTTCGCCATTCTGGCTGGCAACCGCCACCAGGCAGGCATCATCATCTTCTGATGCACCCTGAGTCGATAGCGCAGCCTGGATCCGCGTCCGTCGCTGCATCACGTTGGCATAAGGCTCGGACTCGACCGCCAATTGCTCGAGAGTAAACTCCTGACTGCGGTCTTCACCCAGCATGCCGACTGCATCGGCACGACACTGCTGACAGTGGCTCATCTGGGGCATGGCCCCGCCACACAGCTCACGCACCTGATCGACCTCGTAGGGCAAGGGCTCACGCTGGCCATTCAGGCCAAAGTAGGTACCGTGCTCCGGCTTGGAAATCAGTGGCATGATGTTGTGTAAGAAGGCTCCCATGTCTCGGATCACCTCGCTCACCTCGGGCAGATGCACATCATTGACTCCCGGGATTAGCACCGAATTGACCTTGACCAGCACACCGCGCTCGATGAGCTTTTGCATCCCCTCCAGCTGACGGTCGATCAGCGCCTGGGCGCCGTCTCGTCCGCGCAACCGCTGCCCATCCAGATAGACCCAGTCGTAGATACCGGCACTGACATGGGCATCGATGGCGTTCATGGTGATGGTGACATGATCCACCCCCAGCTCGACCAGATGATCCACGGCAGCCGGCAAGGCCAAGCCATTGGTGGAGATACACAACTTCACATCCGGCAGGGCGCTACGCAGCCCCTCGAGGGTGTCAAAGGTGCGAGTGGCATTGGCCAGGGGATCGCCGGGGCCGGCAATGCCGATCACCGAGAGTTGCGGGATAGCCGCCGCCACCGCTTTGGCTTTACGGATCGCCTGTTGCGGGGTCAACAGCTCGGAAACCACGCCCGGACGCGACTCATTGGCGCAGTCGTACTTACGATTGCAATAATTGCACTGCACATTACAAGCGGGCGCGACGGCTAGATGCATCCGGGCATAGCGATGGTGCGCGGTCGGAGAGTAACAAGGATGTTGAGCGACCTTGTCGATGACCGAGCGGGAGAGGCCCCCACGGGAGACGGAAGTGGTCTTGCTGCCACATCCACCGGCAGACGCATTACCACTGCCACAGCGCTGTTGAGAAGAAGATGATGTATTCATATCTGGCTATCCTTGCACGGTAAGAGCGAGTCCAGGCGACTGTATTCCTGTAGTGCAAAGAGCAAGCCGTTCTTGGCAGACAGCATATCCAGTTGAATTTTAAAGAATTATATAAATTGAAGAGGGCACGTCATGGCAAAGTTGTGACGCCAGAATCCGACATTGTGGCAAAACACACAGAAAAAACGGGTCGTGACATGACGACGAACCCTCGCCTCCGGCCGTGAGCTGGATCAGAGCGTTTCTCGAGTGAGCTCCGCACCCCAGGATCAAGGGGCCTTCGCCGGCGAGAGGTAAACGTTTTTGCAAAGATCGAGTCTGAAGCCCCGAAAAAGTGATGTCGCTTAAATTTTTGCCGAAAATATGCGCAACTCCGTGGATGGGGTCGCAGTAAAATTGTGCAGATAATGAACTTTTCCGTCTTAACCCTGAGCTAGCGCAAGAAAAATGAAGAAATTACATAATGAAACGCTTTTCCTGCCTCACCACTTTTCAGCAATCCCTGTAGAATGCGCCCAAGAAAATTTTGAAATCATAAAATCACTATTAATCGGAGACCCTGTCGATGAAAAAGACCAAAATCGTCTGCACCATCGGTCCTAAGACCGAATCCAAGGAAATGCTGACCAAGATGCTGGATGCCGGCATGAACGTCATGCGTCTGAACTTCTCCCACGGTGATTACCAGGAACATGGCAATCGCATCAAGAACGTGCGTGAAGTGTGTGCAGAATCTGGCAAGCAATGCGCCATCCTGCTGGACACCAAGGGTCCGGAAATCCGTACCATCAAGCTCGAAGGCGGCAATGACGTGGATCTGGTTGCCGGTCAAACCTTCACCTTCACCACCGACAAGACTGTCGTGGGTAACAAGGAGCGCGTTGCTGTGACCTACCCAGGTCTGGCTGCTGACCTGAAGCCAGGCAACATCGTTCTGGTTGACGATGGTCTGATCGGTCTGGAAGTGACCTCCGTCACCGCCACCGAAGTCATCTGTAAGGTTCTGAACAACGGCGCCCTGGGCGAGAACAAGGGTGTAAACCTGCCGAACGTCAAGACTTCCCTGCCAGCTCTGGCTGAAAAGGACAAGGCTGACCTGATCTTCGGTTGCGAGCAAGGCGTTGACTTCGTTGCTGCTTCCTTCATCCGTAAGAAGGAAGACGTGATCTCCATGCGTGAGCACCTGAACGCTCACGGCGGTCAGAACATCCAGATCATCTCCAAGATTGAAAACCAGGAAGGCCTGGACAACTTCGACGAAATCCTCGAAGTGTCTGACGGTATCATGGTTGCCCGTGGTGACCTGGGTGTTGAAATCCCGGTTGAAGAAGTTATCTTCGCCCAGAAGATGATGATCGAGAAGTGTAACAAGGCGCGCAAGGTAGTTATCACTGCTACCCAGATGCTGGACTCCATGATCAAGAACCCGCGTCCGACTCGCGCCGAAGCCGGTGACGTTGCCAACGCCGTTCTGGATGGTACCGATGCAGTCATGCTGTCTGGCGAATCCGCCAAGGGTAAGTACCCGCTGGAAGCCGTTTCCATCATGGCTACCATCTGTAACCGTACCGATGGCGTTATGTCTTCCCGTCTGGACATCGTCGAAGCCACCAAGCGCAGCATCACCGAAGCCGTATGTAAGGGTGCTGTTGAAACCACCGAGAAGCTGGACGCCCCGCTGATCGTGGTGGCCACCGAAGGCGGCAAGTCTGCCAAGGCCATTCGCAAGTACTTCCCGAAGGCTTTCATCCTGGCTCTGACCACCAACACCAAGACTGCCCAGCAGCTGATGCTGTCCAAGGGTGTGGTTCCGGTTGTGGTTGACAAGATCGCCTCTACCGATGACTTCTACCACCTGGGTAAGGAACTGGCTCTGAAGTCAGGTCTGGCTGCCAAGGGCGATACAGTGGTTATGGTTTCTGGTGCTCTGGTTCCGAGCGGTACCACCAACACCGCTTCTGTACACGTACTGTAAGCCTACCCGCGAGCCTTGCGCTCGCCCGGGTAACCAAGAAGGCGGCTCTTTTGAGCCGTCTTTTTTTATGCGCGCCGTCAATATCTGGTGCTAGAATGCCGCCAAATTGTGAGATGGCTTACACAAGTGGCCGCTCTTGGTGCTAACCCACTGGATGACCCATGCTGAACCGATACCAATCCCATCGTTCTGCAACGGCAGGCTTCCGCGCTTGTCTGTTGCTGCTAGCCACACTGCTGCTGCCAAGCCTAGGTGTAGCCTCGATCAACAATCTGCCTGATCTGCCCAGCCGCAGCACAGTCGAGAGTCAACTGACCACGCTGAGCAAGCGGGAGACCCTGACGGTCAACGAGAAAAAACAGCAGGAAGATCTGGAAAAGACCCTGACGTTGCTCGATGCCATCGATAAAGAAAACGAAAAGAGCAAAGCCCAGCAGAAGCGTCTGGCTGCAGCACCGCAAAAACTCCAGCAATACAGCAGCCAGCTGGAAAACATGAAGGCGGTGCCTGACGATGCCAAGCTCTCCAAACAGCTGGATGCGCTGAGCCTGACCCAGCTGGAAAAGCGTATGACCGACGCTATGGGCGAGCTGCAACAGGCCCAGGAAGAGCTGGCAACCGCCAGCAGTCAGTTGACCAACCTGCAAACCCTGCCAGAGCGGGCCCAGTTGGCCATGAGCCAGGCCTATCAGCGTAGCCAGGACATCCGCAATCAGCTCAACCAGGTGGGTAGCAAGGACGAGGTCAGCAGCAGCCAGCGTCTGGCGCTGAATGCCGAGTTGAATCTGTTGGCCCTGCAACTGGATCAACAGCAAAAGGATCTGGACAACAACACCAAGCTGCAAGATTTGGCGCTCAAACGCCAGACTCTGGCCGGCACCCAGATCGCCCGTCTGGAACATCTGGTTCAGTTGCTGCAAAACAGTATCAATGCCAAGCGGATGGACAACACAGAGCAAACCGCTGGCAACATTAATGCGGAATCCCAGGACCTCAGCACACTGGATCCCTTGCTGCAAAAAGAGCTCAAAACCAACCAGCAACTCAGCCAGCGTCTGGTCAGCACCACGGAACAAATCAACCAGATGGTGCAGGAGAACATCAAGATCAAGACCTGGCTGGATCGGGTCACTCAGACTGAGCGCAACCTGAACGAACAGATCTCGGTGCTCAAGGGTAGTCTGCTGTTGTCACGTATCCTCTATCAGCAACGCCAGATGCTGCCCGACCCCAAGATCACCCTGAATCTGGACGAACAGATCGCCGATCTGCGTCTGGCGCAGTTCGACCTCAACCAGCAACGCGACCAGTTGTTCCAGCGCAATCAGTATCTGGATAAGCTAGTAGCCAATGCCACAGATCCGGTGACACCGGAAGAGCGCGATCAACTCGGCGAATTGCTCGACAGCCGCAAGAACCTGCTGGATCAGCTCAATACCCAGCTCGGTAGCCAGCTCAATCTGGCCATCAACATCAAGCTCAATCAGCAGCAGCTGGAGCGGGTGAATAAATCCCTGCAATTGACCCTGCAACAACAGATCTTCTGGGTCAGCAGCAACAAGCCTCTGGATTGGGCCTGGTTGGTCGGTCTACCCAGCGCCATGCTATCGCAGCTACAAGCGGCCAGTATCAGTGTCAACATCAACGAGTGGAGTCAAAAGACCCTGCCACTGCTGTTGTTGGTGATCCCGATGATCATGCTGGGCATAGCCCTGCGCTGGAAGCGGCAACTGCTGCGCGACAAGGTCAAACAACTGAGCAAGGACATTGGCCGTCTGAACCGTGACAGCCACCTGCATACCCCTAAGGCCCTGCTGTTTACCGGACTGGAAGTGCTGCCGGGAGCCTTGCTCATCATGGCGCTGGGCTTCTTGTTCCTGTTCAGTGGTCTAAGTGAGCCCAAGGTTATCTGGTTTCTGTCGCTGCGTCTGACGGCTGCCTACATGGCGTTTGCCATGCTGCTGAAGATCCTGCGTCCGGGCGGCATGGCGGAAACTCACTTTGGCCAGAGCCCGACCGAAGTGGCCCACAAGTACCGCTCCTTGAAGTACGTGTGGCGCTCCCTGATCCCGCTGATCGTCATCGCCACCCTGGGAGAGCTGGACCCTTCCCGTCTGGCGGATGATGCCATCGGTCAAGTCATCACCCTGACCATGCTGCTGGTGACGCTGTTTTTGGTCTATCCGTTGTTCCGCAACCGCGCCCACCACGGCGAACAGGGTGACTGGTTGCACTGGTTCAATGTCGCAGCGCTGACCCTGGCCCCCATCGCCCTGATCGTGCTGATGGTGCTGGGCTACTACTACACGGCGCTGAAACTGACCAATCGCTTCATCGACACCTTCTACCTGTTTATGGCCTGGAGCATAGTGCAGCAGACGGCAATCCGCGGTCTGGCCGTGGCCGCTCGTCGTCTGGCCCATCGCCGTGCCGTGGCACGCCGCGAGCAACTTAAACAGCAGGAGGATGTCGATACCACAGAGCTCATCGAAGACAAGGTGATGGCACTGGAGGAGATCAACCATCAGTCCCTGCGTCTGACCAAGATAGTACTGTTCATGATCTTTGCCGGCTGCTTCTACTGGCTGTGGTCCGATCTGGTCGCCGTACTCTCCTATCTGGACAGTATTGCCCTCTGGCATCAGAGCGTCGGTACTGCCGGCAACGAGGTGCTGCAGCCGATCAGCCTGCGGGATGTGCTGATGGCAGGTACCTTCGCCGTGGTGGCCTGGGTGTTGACCAAGAATTTACCCGGTCTGCTGGAAGTGCTGGTGCTGTCACGACTGCAACTGGGTCAGGGCACCAACTACACCATCACCACCATGCTCTCCTACGCCATTACCAGCATCGGGGTGCTGGCTACCCTCTCGACCCTAGGCATGTCCTGGGACAAGCTGCAGTGGCTGGTCGCCGCCTTATCCTTGGGGATCGGCTTTGGTCTGCAGGAGATCTTCGCCAACTTTGTCTCGGGTCTCATCATACTGTTTGAGCGTCCGGTGCGAATTGGCGATGTCATCACCCTGGGTACCTTCTCGGGCTCGGTGAGCAAGATCCGCATCCGCGCGACCACGGTCACTGACTTTGACCGCAAGGAGATCATTGTTCCGAACAAGATGTTCATCACCACCCAGCTCACCAACTGGTCGCTGTCAGACACCACCACCCGGGTGATCCTGCGCATCGGCGTGGCCTATGGCTCGGATCTGGACAAAACCAGAGCCCTGCTGCTGCAAGCCGCCCGCGAAAACAGCCGGGTGATGAAAGATCCGGAGCCCGTGGTCTACTTCCTCAATTTCGGCGCCAGCACCCTGGATCACGAGATGCGGATGTTTGTCAAAGAGCTCGGGGATCGCAACCCAGCCATCGACGAAATCAACCGTCGTATCGACCAGCTGTTCCGCGAGAATGGCATCGAGATCGCCTTCAACCAGGTGGATGTCTATGTCAAGAACGTGACCACGGACCAGGAACTCAAACTCGAGTCCAATCCGACCGTGATTGCCGCCGCCGCGGCAGCCGGTAAGCCGGCCGCACCGCTGCCGCCGGCGGTCTGATATCCCCGCCGTTACCCAGCGACCGGGATGACCGGTTCGCCATATAACAAAGAGGACGCCCTGGCGTCCTCTTTGCTTTTCTATTGGCGTGAATGAATGGCGCTCAATAGCTATTCCTAATAGCCGATACTCACCATAAGCGACTGGGTAGCGCTAAGCTGACCCTCCGCGCCAGGGACGGCGCGGTGGAGCCCCCATGGAAGGGTTTACGGCGTGTCAGCGTGAGCTTCCCTGTCGATACAGCATGATTCGGATCGACTCATTAGATACGGCGCATATTGATATTCATGATCTGGATGCGGTAGGCAATTTGCCGTGGTGTCATGCCCAACATACGGGCGGCCTTGGCTTGCACCCAACCACATTTTTCCAATGCGGCGATCAAGCGCTGACGCTCATCCAGATCCGACTCTTCCCCTTCCGGCAACATAGGCAGGGCCGTCGGCAACAACCCGGGCTTCTGGTGTTCCTGATTGTTGAACAACACCACATCCCGATCGATGAGTCCGGTCTCCGACATGATGGCGGCCCGCTCCAGACAGTTTTCCAGCTCGCGGACGTTACCCGGCCAGCTATGCCCCACCAGCATACGAATGGCCCCATCACTGATCTTCAACTCACGGCCCTGCTTTTGCGACAGCTTCTGCAACAGGAAGCGCGCCAGATCCGGAATATCTTCCAAGCGCTCGCGCAAGGCCGGCAACTGAATGGGCATCACATTCAGGCGGTAGTAGAGATCCTCGCGGAAGCTGCCTTTGCGCACCTCCTCTTCCAGATTGCGGTTGGTGGCCGCCACGATCCGTACATCCACCGAGATGGTCTCGCTGCCACCGACCCGCTCCATCTCCCCCTCTTGCAGGATCCGCAGCAACTTGGCCTGAAACGAAGCGCTGACTTCGCCGATTTCATCGAGAAACAGGGTGCCACCATCGGCCAGCTCAAAACGTCCCTTGCGCAATTTCACCGCCCCGGTAAAGGCACCCTTCTCATGGCCGAACAGTTCGCTTTCCAGCAAGCTGTCGGGCAGCGCCGCACAGTTGAGTTTGACGAAAGGGCCACTGGCCCGTGGCGAGTTGTAGTGAATGGCGTTGGCGATGAGCTCCTTACCGGTACCACTCTCGCCGCGAACCAGTACGGTCGTATCCCACTTGGCCACCTGGCGGATCGAATCGAAGATCTGTCGCATCGAGGGGGTCTGCCCCACCATGTTGTCGAAACCATATTGATGGCGCACCTTGCGGCGCAGGCTATCGCGCTCACTGCGCAGAGCCTCGCTCTCGCGATGGGCCTGACCGACCAGACGCACCGTCTGGGCGATGAGATTGGCCAGCATCTCCATGAAACGGGTGCGCGCCGGCAGGCTCTCTTCATCCGGGCTCAGCGGCTGGGCCGCTAGCACCCCGATCGGGCTGCTATCGACTCCGGGGATTGGCACACAGATAAAGGGCAGGCCGTATTCGAACACGTTCAAGCGATCCAAAAAGCGTGGGTCATCCGCCACCTTCGGGATCACCAGCGAATGGCCCTGATGCATCACGGTACCGAGAATGCCCTCACCCATCCGGTAGCGGACGCTCTTCACATCCTTGATCACCTCCGGGTCGACGCCATGCATCGCCTGAATAAACAGAGCGCTGCGGTTGTGGTCAAACAAGGAAACCAGCCCATGTTGCATCTGCGCCTGCTCATGCAGGCTTTGCAACATAGCCGCCAGCGTCTGCTCCAGATCCAGCGAACGGCTCAACACCACGCTGATCTGGTGCAGGGCATTGAGCTGCTGCTGCATGCTCAGGCCGCGTACCAGCGTCGAGGTGGAAGGATGGGTGCTCATGATGACCTCCTGTCGTCGAGCGTTAAGGGGAATTCCAACAACACCAGGCAGCCACCCAGTTCACTCGCCGTTACCGACAGCACGCCACTGTGATCATTGACGATGCCCTGCACCAGAGACAGGGCAATGCCAGTCCCGCTTTCTTCCTGGACCAGGCAGTTAAAAGGCAATACCCGGCCCGGGAGCAGCTCCTCGGGCAGAGAGCCGTTGTCTTCCAGTTGCAGTTGTACGCTTTGCTCCGCCTGACGAACACTCAGACGAATGATCCCCTCGGTCGCTGGCAGGCGTTGCCGAGCCAGGGTCATCAGCTGTTGTAAGGCCATCATCAACCGCAGACGCTGCCCTTCAACCTGCATGGGCTGAGCCGGGATATTGATCTGACACTCCGCCTCTTCATGCTGGGAATTCAGTGCCTGCAGATCACTGAGCAGCTGGCCTAATTCAAAACGGCTGGGGGTTTCCTTGAGCTGACTGGGTCGAGCGTCCTGCAGCCACAACAAGGCGCGATCCCCTTCGGTCAGGGCGGCGCTGATGGCGCGATGACCACTGCCCTCCGGCTCCAGACGCTGGGCGGCCTGCAGCAAATTCAGCGGCCCTTGCAGCTGCAAGGATGCGGCATCCAGCGCCTCATGGATCGCGGCAATCAACCGCTGCTCTTCCAGTTGCAACCGCAACTGTTCGATGCGATCCAGCTCCTGCTGCTGATGGCGCTCGGTCTGATCCTGGATCAGCAGCAAGGTATAGGAGCGCTTGCCCTGGCCAAAGTAGTTAGCGGCTTCCTCATTCAGACTCTCCATCGGCTGGCGAGTACGGCTGAACCAGCGCGTCTGCCCACGGATGGACAGCGCCACCAGCGGCGGCGCTATAGACTCCTGAGCCTCGGCCTGCTCCAGCACGCTCAACGGCTCGGCGCCCTGCAAATCGCTACGCAAGGTCTTGTACGCCAAGTTATCCAGCAAGATATGGTGCTGATCATCCAGCACCGCTACGGCCATGGGCGCGGCATTGAGCACCGACTCCAGCAGCGCCTTCTGGTTCTTCAGCCGCTGCTCCAAGGCATAGTGCTCACTGATATCCCGGTGCATACCCAGGTAATAGGCAACCTGATGCTGCTCGTTCAGCACCGGCGTCACCGTCACCTCCGCCAGATACAAGGAGCCATCCTTGCGGCGATTGATCAGTCGGCCATTCCAGTTGCGCTTACTGCTCAACGCCCCCCACATCGCCTGATACCGACTCTTCGGCGTTTGCTGGCTGGCCAGCAAATTGTGGTTACTGCCCTTGAGCTCACTGCGGCTGTAACCGGTCAATGCCGAGAAGGCCGGATTGCTATAGATAATATGGGCCTCCAGATCGGTGACCGAGATGGCCACCGGGGCCTGCTCGACCACTTGCAAAAACAAGGGAGGAGGCAGCTGCGCCAGCACCCCTTGCAACATCTGGCTCTCCAGTAGCGGCTCGGGTCGGGCGACAGCTCCCTCCTCCCCCCCGGTGATTGAGGGGAACGACATCCAATTCATAGGGCTCCTCCCTGTTACAGCTGTGTACGCAATGCCACAAATTGTCGGGCTACGTCGCGGCAATGGCATATCTCTGCGCGCTATGCCACGGAGAATGCAATTCCCAAGCCGAAAACGATACGTTTCGAGTCTCAAGCCTCAGACTGTCATTTTTGCAACAAAACCATAGTCTTGATGGGGCTATTTTGTGGCACCTCCGCCAGCACAGGGGGGAAAGCCGACAGTTTTCGGCCTGCTATGGTGCAGCCTTATCCCTGATTTGGTGCGCATCGCGCTCGTGGGGGCGAGCTGGCACAGCTTTCGCAGAGCAGCCTGCAAGCAACAATTCATCACGCATGAGGCGACCGGGTATGAAGGAGCTGTTTTTGATGGTGCTGGCCAACGGGCTGGTCAATAACGTAGTGCTCTCACGCTTTTTGGGACTCTGCTCCTTTATGGGGGTATCCAACAAGATTGAGTCGGCGATGGGGATGGCCATGGCCACCACCTTCGTACTAACCATGTCCACCTGCGTGGGTTGGCTCATCGAGCATCTGATCCTGCAGCCCCTGGGGCTGGAATATCTGCGCCTGCTGGCGTTCATCATGGTGATCGCCTCGCTGGTGCAGTTAACCGAACTGTTTATTGCCAAACAGAGCCCCGAGTTACATCGCACCCTGGGGATCTTCCTGCCGCTCATCACCACCAACTGTGCCGTGCTGGGGATCGCCCTGTTGACCGTGCAGGAGAAACTCACCTTTCTGGAAACCCTGGTCTACGGCCTGAGTTCAGCCTTGGGTTTCTCGTTGGTGATTGTGCTGTTTGCCGGTATGCGCGAACGCATGGAGCAAACCAGCCAACCGGCGCTGTTTCGCGGTGCCCCGATCGGCTTTATTACGGCCGGAATTCTGGCCATGGCCTTTGCCGGTTTTGCCGGGCTGGCTGGTTAAGACAAGGAGTCCATGATGCTGACACTCATCTCACTGCTGTCCATTCCGCTGCTAGCCGCCGCTATCGGCTATGCCTTGGGCATTGCCGCGCTGCGCTTGAAGGTTGAAGGCAATCCTCTGGTCGAACAGATCAGTGAATTGCTACCCAGCGGCCAATGTGGCCAATGTGGCTTCCCCGGCTGCGGACAGGCGGCGCAAGCCATCGTCGATGGCAAGGCAGCTCCCGACTGCTGCCCGCCCGGTGGCAACGCCTTAGCCCAGAAGATTGCCGCCCTCTTGGGCGTGTCCCTGGAAGCCTCGGTGGGCAAGGGTCCGTTGCTGGCCGCCATCGATATGAGCGAATGCGACGGGTGTGGCCGCTGCTTCAAGAAATGTCCGTTTGACGCCATTGTCGGCGCACCACGCCAGCTGCATGGCGTCATCGCCGATGCCTGTACCGGCTGCGGTCTGTGCAGCAATGTCTGTCCCCATGGCGGCATCAATCTTTACCCGGATCCGCTGTTTGCGGCGCCACTCACCAAACCCGTAAGCGGAGGGGCTCACCATGCTTAAGGCTCGCCTCAAACCCCATGGCGGCATTCATCCGGACAGCCACAAGCAGCTGACCAGTGATAAGCCGATCAAGACCCTGGACACCCCTTGGCGCCTGCTGCTGCCGCTGAAACAGCATGCCGGAGCCCCCGCACTGCCGGTGGTCTCCGTCGGCGAGCAGGTACTGGCTAACCAGTTGCTGGCCAAGGGCAATGGTCGCTTCTCCATGCCGATCCACAGTCCGCTGGCGGCCACCGTCACCGCCATCGATGGCAGTCAGATCACCCTGCGGGTGGCATCTGAGGCGCAGCGCAGCGTGCCGCCGCTGGCCCGGGATGGCGAACTGCCCGAGCGGGAGCAGATGATTGGTCTGGTCGAACAGGCCGGTATTGTCGGCATGGGCGGAGCCATGTTCCCGACCGCTGACAAGCTGCGCCTCTCCCTGCGCCATCCCATCGACACCCTGATCATCAATGGCAGCGAATGTGAACCCTACCTGACCTGTGATGATCGCCTGATGCAGGAACAAGGGGTGCAGATCCTGGGCGGGATCCGCTATCTGATGCAGATGACCCAAGCCAGCCGCTGCTTTATCGGTATCGAATCCAACAAGCCAGATGCTATTGAGGCCATGGAGAGTGTGTGTCGGGATGAAGCCGGGATCGACATCGTCGCCCTGCCCGCCCTCTACCCCATGGGATCGGAGAAACAGTTAATCGAAGCGGTGACCGGTATCCAGGTGCCCAGCGGCAAACTCTCGGCCGATGTGGGAGTGCTGGTGCAGAACGTCGCCACCTGCATCGCCGTGTTCCACGCCCTGCGCTTTGGTCGGCCGCTGACCCACCGCGTCATCACCCTGAGCGGCGATGCGCTGGAGGAGCCGACCAATGTCTACGCCCCCATCGGCATGCCGATCAGCGAGATCATCAGCCAGTGTGGCGGCCTGAAAAGCACGCCGGAGCGCATCGTGCTCGGCGGCCCCATGATGGGCAAGGCAATCCATAATATCCATGCCCCGGTCACCAAGGGCACCAGCGGCATCCTGCTGCTGACCCGCCAGGAGGTGCCCCATCCCAAGGCCAGTGCCTGTGTCCGCTGTGGCCGTTGCGTAGCCGCTTGCCCGATGAGCCTGACCCCACTGGACTTGGTCGGTGCCCTCAAGCAGGACAAGCTGGATGAAGCCAGTTCGCTGGGGCTCGCCGACTGCCTGTTGTGTGGCTCCTGTGCCTATGTCTGCCCGGCAGCGATCCCGCTAACCGAGTATTTCGACTGGGGGAAACAGACCCTGCAACGGCAACGGCTGAGCGAACAAAAATCGAACCGCACCCGCGCCAACGGCGATGCCCGTCGGGAACGACTCAGCCGGGAAGCCGCCGAGAAAGAAGCCGCCAAAGCGGCCAAGGCAGCGGCCTCGCCACGCCGACCACGCCGCCAGACTACGGAGGAAGCATCATGAATCTGCGCGCACCCCATGCCCACGAAGGGATCACGATCCCGACATTGATGTTCAAGGTCAATCTGGCGCTGCTGCCGGCGGCCCTGCTTGGCATCCTGCAGTTTGGTGTCCCGGCGCTGTTTTTAACCTTGACCTGTCTGATCACCGCCCTGTTGTGCGAATCAGCCTGTCATCGTCTGAATCCCCAGGCGGCTGGCCGGCTGAACGATGGTTCGGCGCTGCTTACCGCACTGCTGCTGGCCATGAGTCTGCCTCCCCATGCCCCGCTGTGGCTGGGAGCGCTGGGTACCGGCTTTGCCATCCTGTTTGGCAAGCAGATCTATGGTGGACTGGGACAGAATCTGTTCAACCCGGCCATGCTGGCCCGGGTGGTACTGCTGATCGCCTTCCCGGTGGAGATGACCCACTGGATCAGCCCCAGCGATCTGTTTGCCGGTCACTGGTACGGTTTGAATATCGACGGTATCTCCGGCGCCACCACCCTGGGGCTGCACAAGGAGGGCAAGGAGCAGTTTGACCTGATGGCCCACCTGACCGGGCTTTCCAGCGGCAGTCTGGGCGAAACCGCCTCGATCCTGTTGTTGCTGGGAGGATTGTGGCTGATGCAACAGCAGGTCTTCACCTGGCATGTGCCGGTCGCCACCCTGATGTGCTGCCTGCTACCTGGCAGTCTGTTGTGGTGGTTTGATGCCACGGCCATTCCCAATCCCCTGGCGCAATTAACCAGTGGCGGTCTGCTGCTGGGGGCCTTTTTTATCGCTACGGATCCCGTAACCAGCCCCACCAGCGCCAAGGGCAAACTCTGGTTCGGCGCAGGACTGGGACTATTAGTCTTCGTGATCCGCGCCTTTGGCAACTTCCCGGAAGGGGTGGCGTTTGCCGTGCTCATCATGAATGCCGCGACACCGCTCATCGACAATTTCACCCGACAAACCATCTATGGCAGCACGGTAGCGGAGGAAAAAGCATGACCACGACCCTACTCCCGCTGCGTCAGCAACCCCGATTCATGGCGCTATTGCTGGGTGGTTTCGCCTTGCTGGTGTGCGGCTCTGTGGCCATCAGCAGTCGCCTGACGGCACCGCAGATCCTGCTGCGGCAACAGGAGGATACCCAGCGTCTGCTGACCCAGGTGCTGCCGAATTCCCTGTACGACAACATGCCGAGCCAGGATGAAGTGACCCTGACCCTGGATGATCAACCGATTCATTTCTTCCGCGCCCGGCAAGGGGGCAAGGTCAGTGCCATCGCCCTGTTCGCCAGCTCACGGGGTTACGGCGGAGACATCCAGATGCTACTGGGTATCGATGCCCAGGGCACGCTCACCGGCGTACGGGTCATCAGCCATACCGAAACCCCGGGTTTGGGCGACAAGATTGAAACCGCCAAGGGGGACTGGATCCTCGGCTTCGATGGCCTCTCCCTGCACAAACCCGATGACCAAGGCTGGCATGTGAAGAAGGATGGCGGTCAGTTTGACAGCTTTACCGGCGCGACCATTACCCCCCGCGCCGTGGTCAAGGGGGTGCATGAGAGCCTGCAGCTGTTTGCCCGTCACAGCGCCCAAATACTCGACCAGAGCCCCGTCGGTTCGACCAGCACAGACAAGGAGTAAGTCATGAACAAGAATCCCTATTGGGAGCTGATGGCCGATGGCCTGTGGCGTAACAATGTCATCTTTACCCAGTTACTGGCGCTGTGTCCGCTGATGGCGGTGACCACCACGGCCACCAATGGTCTGGGCATGGGACTGGTCACCTTGCTGGTGCTGGTCGCCTCGAATGTGCTGGTATCACTGATCCGCAACCAGGTGCCCAGCCAGATCCGCATCCCGATCTTTACCCTGCTGATTGCAGCTCTAGTCACGCTGGTGGATCAGGCGATGAACGCCTGGCTGCATGACTTGCACCGGGTTCTGGGGCTGTTTATCGCCCTCATCGTGGTGAACTGCGCCATCCTCGGCCGCGCCGAAGCCTTCGCGGTGAAGAATCGACCACTGGCGTCTGCGGTGGATGGGCTGGCAACTGGATTGGGCTTTACCCTGGGTCTGGTTATCGTCGGTGGTTGTCGGGAAATTCTCGGCAGCGGCACCCTGTTTGCCGGAGCCAGCTTGCTGCTGGGGCCCCAGTTCCACTTTATGGAGTTAACCATTCTTCCCGGCTATCGCGGCTTCCTGCTGATGATGCTGCCGCCGGGGGGCTTTATCATGATGGGTCTGTTGCTGGGCGGCATCCGCCTGGGGAAACGGTTGACCAGTAAGGAACATGCCAACGATTCCGTCGCACCTGCGGCCGAAGCTCAGGGAGGATGTCAGCCATGAAAATCAGTGTTGCTCATGCCAGAGGCGCCCAGGGACATTGGTATCCGCTGGATTTACCGGAGCCGGTCACCGCCCTGCAGGCGCTGCAGGCTTCCCCGCTGTTGGGTCAGTATCCGGATCTGGATCCGGCGGTGCACAAGATCGGGATCTTCGGCAAACCCTGCAGCCCGGATACCCAGCTGCAAGCCGGAGACCGCGTCGAAATCTACCTGCCCCTGCAGCGTATCGCCGGGGATGAGGACGAGGATGAAGAAGAGTAAGCCTTTGCTGTATAATGGCTTTTTGGCCGCCCTGCGGCCTTTTTTATCGCCACAACACCCGGCATGACACCCGATACCGGTGCGGGGTGGAACATTCACAGGCGTTATATTCCAGCCCGTTTGGACCTGCGTCTGATGGACGGCTTGACTACCAAGGAAGAGGAAGGAGTTATCTATGATCACCACACTGAGTCACCCCTGGCACCGCGGCTTGCTGCTGCTGGTGGGTCTACTGGCCCCGGGCTTTGCTCTAGCCGCCGAGAGTCATATGCCGGCGCTGGGCGGCATCCGCCTGGAGTTTATCCTGTTTGCAGCCACCTTGCTGGGGGTGGCACTGTTCCATCACTACACCATGTGGATCTCCCTGGGCGGCCTGGCGGCTGTGCTGATCAGCAAGTATCTGTTCGTCGATGACTTTTCCCTGCTGCACCATCTGCTGGGCAGCGCCGGGCACGAGGGGGAATGGCGAGTGCTGCTCAACCTCATCGGCTTGCTGTTCGGGTTTGCCATCCTGGCCAAACATTTTGAAGAGTCCGAGCTGCCGCAGATCCTGCCCAAGTACCTGCCGAATGACTGGAAGGGCGGCTTTGTGCTGTTGGTGATGATCTTCGTCATCAGCGCCTTCCTCGACAACATTGCTGCGGCCATGATCGGCGGTGCGATTGCCTTCGTGGTGTTTAACAAGCGGGTGCATATCGGCTATCTGGCCGCCATAGTCGCAGCCAGTAATGCCGGTGGCTCCGGCTCTGTGGTCGGTGACACCACCACCACATTGATGTGGATTGATGGCGTCAACCCCTTGCATGTGCTGCATGCCTATGTGGCCGCCGGGGTGGCGCTGGTGTTATTCGGTCTGGTTGCCTCATTCCAGCAGGATAAATATCAACGCATCGTCAAGGATGCCCCGGTCGGGATCGCGATTGAATGGCATCGACTGGCTGTAGTCGGTTTTATTCTGGTGATGGCCATCGCCACCAACTACTTCCTCGACTTTCCAGCCATCGGCGTCTGGGTGGCGATCCTGCTCGGCGCCCTGGTGGTCAAAACACCCTGGCAGGAGCTGAAAAATGCCACCGGCGGCACCATCTTCCTGATGGGGCTGGTCACCTGTGCCTCCCTAATGCCGGTGGATGAACTGCCACCGGCCAGCTGGCTGACCACCTTCTTCCTCGGCTTTGTCTCGGCGGTGTTCGACAATATTCCGCTGACCAAGCTGTGCCTGGAGCAAGGTGGTTATGACTGGGGTGTGCTGGCCTATGCCGTGGGCTTTGGCGGCTCCATGCTGTGGTTCGGCTCCTCGGCGGGCGTGGCCCTCTCCAACATGTACCCGGAGTCCCGCTCTGCAGTGCAGTGGGTTCGCCATGGCTGGCATGTCCCCGTCGCTTATGTGGTGAGCTTCTTTGTCATGCTGGCACTGGTCGGCTGGGAGCCTCATGCGCCGCACAAGGAAACCTTCGTAGAAGCACCCGCGCCTGTGGTCGCAGCGCCCAGCGCGTCCTAAGCCATCCCGATCCTTACTTCCCGGCCCTCCATCACTGGAGGGCTTTTTTGTTTTCGCCAGCCATGCGTCTGCAGCCATAGCACGGCTTGCAACAGGGGGTAGCCGACACTCCCGCCGCATTTGTCGGCTTTCTCACAGTCCATTGCGTGGCATAAATCATCAATATCGTTATAAATCATAATCTTAAAAAAATGCCGTGCAGGCACCGTTGTTGCAACAGCTGATACAGCCCATCGAATAGCAAGGAGAACGCTCATGGCCAAAGTCGGCATTTTTTTTGGAAGTGACACCGGCAAGACTCGCAAAGTTGCCAAGATGATCCACGAAGCACTGGCCAGCGACGCCGTCGCCGCTCCGGTGAATATCAACAAGGCCAGCATCGACGATCTGCTGGCATTTGATGCCCTGATCCTGGGCACTCCGACCCTAGGTACCGGCCAACTGCCGGGGCTGGATGCCGACTGTCAGGGCGAAAGCTGGGCTGAGTTTGTACCCGAGCTGGAGAGTGCCGATCTGGCCGGCAAGACAGTGGCCCTGTTTGGCCTGGGGGATCAACAAAGCTACCCAGATGATTTCGTCAGCGCCATGGGCGAGCTGTATGACCTGGTGACCGGAGCCGGAGCCGAAGTGGTCGGCTTCTGGCCGAACAGTGGCTACGAGTTCAATGACTCGACCGCACTGGATGGCGATGACTTTGTCGGTCTGGCGCTGGATCAGGACAATCAATCCGACCTGACCGCCGACCGGGTGGCCACCTGGGTGGCCAGCATCAAACCCGCTCTGGGGCTCTAAATCCCTGTATAGCCTGAGAGCTAACCCTGCAACAACCTCGCTTTGCCCGGCAGAATTGACCCTCCGCCGGGCTTTTTTGTGTGAGCGCGGCTCACACTCGGCGGTTCGCGGAACCGGCGGACCGATGGGCCCGCGTTCAGCCTAGGGCGGCACATCAGCCGATGATGTCGTGATTCATGCCTGGATCCGGTTCCGCCTGGTAGACGCAGGCGTTCTGCCCACCTGCCGTGGGCGGCGGCGGGTCAAGGGGGGAAAGGCCACGCTGCGCCATCCATGGCTGCGCAATCCGCTCGGGCTATCCCTGCCCCCGCGCCAAATCGGGGCCGGGATAATCAATCCCGTCCAAACCCCGATTTGGCCCCTTGACAATCCCTGGCCCATGTCTTGGCCGACTGCCGGGAAGGCCCCGCGCTACGGGCGGATCTCCATCGGCCGGGAGCCACACGCCATCCATGGCGTGACGCTCCCTTTTGCGGTCATCCTGACCGCGCACCGATTCCGCCCCCCCCCTTCACGCGGCCCGGCAGACGGCTGCATGTTTGGGCGAACAAAGACAAAGACAAAGACAAAGGCAAAAGCAGAGGCAAAGGCAAAGGCAAAGGCAAAGGCAAAGGCAGAGGCAGAGGCAGAGGCAGAGGCAGAGGCAGAGGCAGAGGCAGAGGCAGAGGCAGAGGCAGAGGCAGAGGCAAAGTCTATAGGTCAACGACCAGAATCGAATGTGTTGCCCCTATCCGTTAGACCATTCGCGATCCAGCATCCAGATAGACTTGTTCGCGCTCCCGTTTTCCTACCGCAACCACGAATACCACGACTCGCTCATCTTGCACCTGATACACCAAACGATATCCCGATGCCCGCAGCTTGATCTTGTAGCAGTCCGGTAAGCCATGCAGGCGGTTGGCTTCAATTCTGGGTTGTTCCAACACCTTGGCCAGCTTCTTTTTGAACTGTTGGCGCTGAGTATCACCCAGTTTCGTCCACTCCTTCAGCGCTCGCGGATCAAACTCCAGCTCAAAGGTCATCGAGCGAAACTCTTATCCCTTGTTGCGGGTTGGCCAGACGTTCACGGACTAGGGCCAACAATGCTTCCTCATCCGCCGTCACCACAGCGGTGCGAAATGGCAACCGCTCTTGGGTGGCAACATATTCCAGTGTTTGTCTCAGTAAATCGGAGGGCGTTACCCCCAATTTTTCCAACACAGCATAGGAGCGAGTTTTCAGATCATCATCGATGCGAAGATTGATAGTACCCATTGCCATACCTTTCGTCATTACACTTGTAATTACAAAATAGCATCGGTGATGCCATACTGCAAATCCTGTCCAATGGTGGTGATCGGCCCGGCAGACGGCTTGAAGTTTAGGTTAACAGGGCAGAAACGAATGCAGAGGCAGAGGCAGAGGCAACGACAGGATGTATGAACGATGCGAAAACGGTGATGGTGAGGCTGGAGGAGATAGGCCTTCCCCTGGGCAGGGGAAGGCGGGGATTTAGTGGTTGGAGAGTTGACGGTCCAGGGTGCGCTGCAGGGATTTGAGCCAGCGGCGCTGGTGGTGTTGTCGGGCTTGCAACAGATGCTGCTCGATGATTTTCGGCAGCGCCTCGTCCATCGGGATCGGAGCGGCCTCCTGGATATCCAGACACTGGATCAGGTGCAAGCCCATAGGGCTGCGCAGCACCGGGCTCAAGGCCCCCAGCGGTAGGGCAAACAGGCAGCGGTCCAGCTCAGGGTAGAGCTGGCCCGGGGTGACCACGCCGATGCGGCCGCGCTCCATGGCGGTCGGACACTCGGAGTGGCGCAGCGCCAGCTCGCCAAACTGATGGGGCTCGGCCAGCAGGATCTCGCGCAGCCCCAGCATGCGGGCCTGCACTTCCGGCTCGCTATCCGGATTGTCATCCTCGGTGGTGATCAGAATATGGCGCACCTCGCGGCGCTCCGGGCGCAAGAAGCGCCGTGGATGATCCAGGTAGTAGCGGCGCGCCTCGCTGTCACTCATCGCCGGAACGTCGGCACTGCTCAGCGCCAACACCTCGTTGACCTTGAACTCATGACTCAGGGCCTGCAGCAATTCGGCATCGCTGATGGCGGCTTGCTGCTGAATTTGCAACAGGGTGGCTTCCGAGCCGTACTGGCTCACCAGCTGGCTGCGCGCCTGATTCACCATCTGCGGCGTCACCTGTACCTGGCTGGCCAACTCGCTGGCCAACACCAGATCTTCCAGCGCCAGTTTGCGGGCCAGTTGCCGCTCCAGCTCCGGCAACTGCTCGGCGGACAGCTCCCAGGGCAAGGCGGAAAAATTCGCCAGCGCCAGTTGCCAGCGCGGATAGGCGTGCCAGCTCATAGGGTCACCTCCTCGCCACTGCTCGAACGCAGGGTGTTGCGACCCAGTGGGCGTTGATCGTCGAGCGGCATCTCACCCAAGGGTTTGAGCGGCCAGCGTATGGCCGAACGCGGCACCTGCAGCAGACGCGCGCCAAACAGCACTTCGTAAACCAGCGGTTGTTGATCCCGACGCACCGACATCACCTGACCGCGATCCCCGGCCAGCGCCAGCATCTTGCCCTCCATCGCCAATGCACTGGCCGCTTCCACCCAGTCACCGAACTCGAAGTCGCTGTCAATCCAGGGCGCATCCCCCGGGATCAGCTCCTGCTCGCGGCAGCCGACTGTGTACCCCAGCTCGACAAAATGGACCTGATAAATCACCTGATCCTGCAAGATGGTGCCGACATCGCGCACATAGCCCAGCGTGCCCTTGCGCACCAGCAGATCGCCGCGCTGCTTGCCCGGAAAGCTGCCATCGTCCCGCACCGCCCGCACCAGCCGTACCGGTGCGCCGTAGTCAAATTGCGCATCCCTCATAACAGCACCTCCTGCAATTGGCTCAGCGGAATAAAAAATGGCTCCAGGCGCTGATAGACCTTGAGGCTGGAATTGCCGCGCACCGGCTGATGGTGGAAGGTCTGATAGGCCTCGCCCAATAACTGTTGCGCCAGGGCAAAACGACCCGCCTCGTCCAGCGCCGAGCCGTCGGCGGCACTGAGCGCCTGATGGAAGCGGTGCATGATATGCAGGCGGCTGATACGTACCTGCTCTGTCTCAAAGGGGAGCTGAAAATGGCTCAGAAACTCTTCGGCAGTCTCCAGCTCATCCACACCCGGCAGGGTTAAAAACCACTCCATAACACCTCCTCGTTCATCCGATTGACTGCGTGTGACCGGCAGAGCAAGGTGCGGTACAAGGCCCGCAGCTCGCCCTCGTCAGGATTTCGTTTACGATTCTCCGCAAATTGGCGGATCGCCTGTAACACCGGCTCGGCATCCCCGTCCGCCAGTGGTAACCCGAGCGCGGAAAAGATGGCCATCACGCCGTGACGGCCCGAGTGCTTGCCCAGCACCAGACGGTGCTCGCGCCCCAGCAGATGGGGATCGACCCCCTGATAGTTGCGACAGTCCTTGAGCAGACCATCCACATGCAGGCCGGACTCGTGGGTAAAGGCCAGATCGCCGACCAGCGGTTTTTGCGCCGCGATCTGCCGCCCGGCCGCGGCCGCCACCTGCTGGCACAGACCTGGCAGCTGCAGCGGATCGATCCCGGTCTGACGGCCATAACAGTGACTGGCCGCCAGCACCACCTCCTCCAGCGGCGCATTACCGGCCCGCTCGCCCAGGCCGATCACAGTGGTGTTGGCGTGGGTGGCACCGGCGCGCAGCGCGGCCAGGGTATTGGCGGTGGCCAGCCCCAGATCGTCATGGGCGTGGATCTCCAGCTGGCCGTGCCAGTGCTGCCGCAGCAGACTGATGCGCTCGAAAGTAGCGAAGGGATCGAGAATGCCCAGGGTGTCGGCAAAGCGCAGCCGCTCGGCCCCCAGCTCATGGGCCAGGCGGGCAATGGCGGTCAGCTCGTCGGCCGTGGCCCGGGAGGCATCTTCACAGCCGATACAGACCCGCAACCCGAGCACGCGGGCCCGCTCCACGGCCAGCATCAGGCGATCGTCGGCCTGCTGACGGCTGATGCCCAGCTTGTGGGCCAGCATCTGCGCCGACAGCGGCATGGAGATATCCACCCACTCCACCGCCAACCGCGCGGCCTGCTCGACTTCCGGCAGCGTAGCGCGGCACCAGACCATCAACTGACTGTGGCGGATTTGCGCCCGGACCGCGGCGATACGCGCGCACTCCTCCGGGCCCATGGCCGGAATACCGACTTCCAGCTCGGGCACACCCGCCGCTTCCAGCGCCAGGGCAATGGCGATCTTCTCATCCCGGGTAAAAGCCACCCCGGCTGACTGTTCGCCATCCCGCAGGGTGGTGTCATTGATGATGATGGGTGCTGTCTGTTGCATACACGCTCCCTTGGCCAATCCATAGCGAGATACAGCAAGAGGCGTTCCATGAAATAATCGTTGCTATTCAATGAATTGCGTTTCTATATCCGCCACAACACCACGCCAACGCCCCACATTGTGGGAATTACGACAACTCCATCCCGACTGACTAACAGTTAAGAGGTTCGGGAGAGACACCCTCTCTCGCCAACACGCCGTAAACCCTTCCATGGGGGCTCGATGGCGGCATCCCTGCCGCCAACGGTTGGCTCAACAGGCTATCTCTCCTTCGCTAACGCAACTGGCATTCCCTACTCCTCCCCCCTTTCTTTTCCAAGGAGGAGGCAGGGAGGGGGTTATCTTTGAGCGCAAAAAAAGAGCCGCACAGAGGCGGCTCACCGGTTGAACAGAGGCGGTTAGTGTTAACCGTAAGCCGGAGCGAACTCGCCATGGCTGGCCAGTTGCGGCTTGTTCTGTTGCCAGTAGGGCGACATCGAACGCAAACGCTCGATGATCATCGGCAGTTGCAGGATCACCTGATCAATCTCCCGCTCGCGGCTAAAGCGCGACAAGGAGAAGCGGATACTGCCGTGCGCTGCCGTGTAGGGAATGCCCATGGCGCGCATCACATGGGAGGGCTCCAGGGAGCCGGAGGTACAGGCGCTCCCGCTGGAGGCGGCAATCCCCAGCTGATTGAGCATCAGCAAGATGGCCTCCCCTTCGACAAACTCGAAGGCGATATTCAGGGTGTTCGGGGTGCGGTTCTGCGGATCGCCGGTAACCATGGCGCACGGTACCGCCGCCAGCAGCGCCTGCTCCAGCTTGTCGCGCAAGGCGCGGATCGGCCCCTCCAGCATGGACATATGCAGCTCGGCCAGCTCGCACGCCATGCCCAGCCCTATGATACCGGCGCTGTTTTCGGTACCGGCGCGGCGTCCGCGCTCCTGATGACCGCCGCGCAATAACGGCCGGAAGCGGGTACCACGGCGCACATACAGGGCGCCTACCCCCTTGGGGCCATGCAATTTATGGCCGGAAAACGACAACAGATCGATGGCGCTGCTGGCCAGGTTGATGGGCATCTTGCCGACCACCTGGACCGCATCGGTATGGAACAGAATGCCTTTGTCCTTGGCCATCTGCGCCATCTCCAGCACCGGGAACAGGGTGCCGGTTTCATTGTTGGCCCACATCACCGACACCAGCGCCACCTGGTCACTGAGCAGGGCGGCGTAGGCGTCCAGATCCAGACGGCCTTGGCCATCCACCGCCAGACGATGGATCTGATACCCTTGGCGCTCCAGGTGTTCACACACCTCGAGGATCGCCGGATGCTCAACCACTGTGGTGATGATCTGCTTGCGATCGGGCAGCGCCTCCACCGCCGAGAGCAGAACTGTGCTATTGGCCTCTGTGGCGCAGGAGGTAAAGACGATTTCGCTGTCGTGTTCGGCACCCAGCAGGGTCGCCACCTGATGGCGCGCGACTTCCAGCGCCTTGCGCACCGGCTCGCCAAAGCCGTGGATGGACGACGGATTGCCATAGTGCTCGGTCATAAACGGCATCATGGCTTCGAGCACCATGGGATCGAGCCGGGTCGTGGCGTTGTTATCCAGATAAATGGCTTTCATGGCATTACTCCTTGCTGGGACCTTAGGCAACGGCTTCGGTGACGCTGACGACCTGCACATAGCGGCCGAGGGCTTCCATCAATTTTTGCTGGATCCAGGCCAGCGTCATGTCGGTCATCATGCAGCCCATGCAGGCGCCGGAGAGTGCGACCTCGACCTTGTTCTCGCTGACGCCGATCAGCGCCACATCACCGCCATCGGCCTGCAGATGGGGACGCATGGCCTCCAGCACCGCCTCGACCTGAACCCAGGACGAGCTGCGTTCGGCCACCGGTTGGGGCGCCGCCGGAATGGCCACACTCCCGGATTTGGCATAGGCGCCACTCTTGGCTTCGCCGCAGACACCGCTAGCCAGCACCTTGTCCAGCACCTGTTCAATCTTCTCGTGGCAGGTGCTGCAACCACCGCCCGCCTTGGTGTAGTGGATGACCTCCATCAGGGTGGTCAGGCCGTTCTCTTTCACCGCCTTGACGATCTTGCCCTCGTCGACGGCGAAGCATTTGCAGATCAGCGCGCCCTCTTCATGGTCATCGCTCCACACCTCGCCACGGAAGTTGGCAATCGCCGCTTCCAGCGCTTCGCTGCCCATCACAGAGCAGTGCATTTTTTCCGGGGGCAGGCCGTCGAGATACTCGGCGATATCCTGGTTGGTCAGCTCCGAAGCCTGAGTCAAGGTCTTGCCGATCACCAGCTCGGTCAACGCCGAAGAGGAGGCAATGGCGCTGCCGCAGCCGAAAGTCTGGAACCCGGCGTCGGTGATGATTTCAGTCACCGGATCCACCTTGAGCATCAGGCGCAGGGCATCCCCGCAACTGATGGAGCCGACATCGCCCACC
The DNA here is from genome assembly GCF_054780855.1 of Pseudaeromonas pectinilytica. Taxonomy (NCBI): domain Bacteria; kingdom Pseudomonadati; phylum Pseudomonadota; class Gammaproteobacteria; order Aeromonadales; family Aeromonadaceae; genus Pseudaeromonas; species Pseudaeromonas pectinilytica. The sequence continues at coordinate 4,590 of NZ_BAAGVN010000361.1, read as the reverse complement.
GCATTGGCATCGGCCAGGATCTTGGCGTTACGGGGGTTGAAGAAGTGATCCTTAACTTTCTCTGAATAATTCCACATATGCTGTTCTCCCGCCCTGAATTAACAACTGGAGCCGGCCGCGGTTGGCTCGCAGCGACCCGTATCACACTGGCAACCGGCTGGTTGCAACTTGATTTCCAGACCCGTCTCACCCTGGCGCTCGGCCAGCGTAATCACGGCTCCCTTGAGTTGAGGCCATTGCCGACGATCCGCCACCAGGCTCAGGCCCGGCAGATCCAGCCGCAGGTCGTCACCCAGCATCTGCGCACTCCAGCCCACCGCCAGCTTCCAGCCCTGACAGGCATCGCCGCTGACCACGAGGCGCAAGCCAAAGTGCGGCTGGGTCAGGGATTGTTGCAGTGCCTGCAGGGTCGCCAGGGCTTCGGGCTGAATATCGATCATGATGGGTACTCCTCAAGCAATGACCTCTGAACAGGAGCAAAGGCTGCGCCAAATAAATTATTGTTATTCATCAATGAGTTAATTTATCAAGTGGTAAAATCGAGGCCACAAAAGCACAGAAATTGTCGCCTTTGTCACACTAGCGACAGCCTCCGGCAATGCAGGAAGGATGCCCAGACCCGGAACAGTGATGGAGCTCCAAGCTTGCGCGGAAAACAGTAAGACCCCTTGTATATCAAGTACCTTCCCCGGTGCTTGCCCGCTATGCTTGAGAAAGAACTTCTTTATGACCTGTCACTATGAGCAGTATGCCAACCCGAGGAACCGATGCGTGGGTCGAACGCATCAGCAATAAAGAGATGCCAGCCCTGTGCTCGACCGTGCGCATGCTCGAACAGATGGCCAAGGACGACACCGCCTCTCTGGCGCACCTCGGCCAGTCGGTGCTGCATGATCATGGCCTCACCACCCGCATTCTGCGGGTCGCCAACAGCGTCACCTACAGTCGCAGCGGCAATCAGGTCAACACCATGAGTCGCGCCGCCGTGCTGCTCGGCTTCAATGCCCTCAAACACATCTGCATCACCGCCACTCTGGTCGATAGCCTGCTCAAGAACCGGGATATCAGCCAATCGGTGTATGACCGCCTGTTGCGGCTGATGGCGCAATCTTTCCATGCCGGCATGCTGAGCAAGATGTTGCTGGAGACCCATGATGAGGAAACCCGCGAAGAGGCATTTATCGCCGCCTTGCTGCATAACCTGGGCGAAAGCGCCTTCTGGAGCATGGGGGGGCCGCTGGCCGAAGAGCTGGATGACAAGCTGAGGCTCAACCCCGATGCCGAGGAAGAGGTGGTGCGCGATATGCTCGGCACCAGTTTCAACAAGATGAGCATTGGCCTGGCCAGTTCGTGGAATATGGGCAAACTGCTCATCACCTCGCTCACAGATCCGGATCGGCGGACCCCCGAGGTGCAGGCCATCAATCTGGCAAACCGCTTTAGCGCCCTGATGATGAACCCGCACACCACCCAGGCCCAACTCCAGCAGGGGCTGAATGAACTGGGCAAGGTCATGGAGCTCGATGCCGCCCAGGTCAAGCAGAAGGTCAAACGTTGCAACTACGATGCGGTGCGCCTGAGCACCACCTATGGTGCCCGCATGCTGACCCCCTATCTGGACAAGGGCGCCAATGCCCTGTTATTGCCGGAGCAGGAGCCAGAGCCCGCCGCGCAACCCGCCGAATCCAGCGAGGCCCTGCAACTGCGCATGCTGCGCGAGCTCACCTTCCTGACGTTGGAAAAAGCGGATATCAACCTCATCATCCACACCGCGCTGGAGGGCATCTATCGTGGCATCGGCATGGATCGGGTGCTGGTATTGATGCTCAACCGGGAGAAAAACCGGCTCACCCCGCGCTTTGTCACCGGCCAGCAGGGGGACTTGCTCAAACAACGCTTCACTCTGGATGTCAGCGCCCGCAATCACCTGTTCAGCCAACTGTTGAGCAAGCAGGAGCCGCAGTGGGTCACCAGCCTCACGGATCAGAAGTGGAGTCCGCTGATCAGCCCCGAGCTGCGTACCGCTGTCTATAACAAGGGATTTTTCATCGCCCCCATCATCGTCGAGCAGCAATCCATCGGCCTGTTCTACGCCGACCGCGCTGATAGCAAACGCCCCTTGAGCCGCGATGACTTCTTCAGCTTTACCCACTTCGTGCAGCAGACCAACCTCTGCCTCGCCGCCGTGATCAAGCAAAAGGAATAGCCCGACCGGCCCGCGGGAAATCGAGCTCTTGCGCACAATTTTTAGATTAATGACTCCAAGTAATTCCCATATGAACCCAAAGGCCGTAGCATGGTTTTTCGAAAAAGATAGGGATATCAGAGAAGAAACACCCTCACCTTGTCAGCTTTGCCGCATGGATGCGCAGGTTCCACTTCTGGCGATTGAAGGCCAGACCCGCCATCCATACGCCGCCGATCAAGTTCTATCCTCTGAGCCCATCCGCACCACCGATCAGCAACTGGGAGCTGTAACCTAGTGGCGGTAGCTTGGCCCACGCGCAGCGGCCAGCACTGATCCTCTGGCCTAAATAACCGCCTCATCGACCGGGAAGCACACGCTGACACGCCGTGAACCCATCCATGGGGGCTCCGCCGCGCCATCCCTGGCGCGGAGGATCAGCTTAGTGCTACCCAGCCGCTGAGCTGAATGACCTACTATTTGGAACAATGAGTTAGAGATCGGAAAGCGGACTACGCACCCCGTTCGCCCCCTGCTGCAGCACATGGGTATAAATTTGTGTGGTCCGGACATCGGAATGACCCAACTGCTCCTGCACGGTGCGGATATCGGCACCCCGAGCCAGCAAGTGCGTAGCAAACGAATGACGCAGGGTGTGGCAGCTGACCGGCTTGCCGAAGTTGAGTTGCCGCGCCGTGGCCCGCACCGCTTTTTGCAGGGTGGAAGGGTCCAGATGATGGCGGCGTAGTGCCCCGTCCCGCGGATCCCGACTCAGCACGGCAGAAGGAAACAGATAGTGCCAGCCCAGCTCCTTGCAAGCCGACGGATATTTCCGTGCCAACGCGGTGGGCAAAGCCACACCGGCATACTGGTCGTTCAGGCAATCGCTCAAGAAAAAGCGCTGGGCATAGGCAATCTGCTCGCGCAGGGCCGGGATCAGCTCCGAAGCCAGGGTCACACGTCGGTGCTTGCCGCCTTTGCCGTTCCAGACCATGACGCAGAGATAGTTGAAATCCAGATCCTGAATACGCAACCGCATCACCTCCATCAGCCGCAGGCCGCTGCCGTACATGAGTTGCGCCAGCAGTCGCAGCTGTACCGGCATCGCCAGCAGCAAGGCCCGCACCTCGCTCTGGGTCAGCACCGAGGGCAACTTGGGAGCGCGCTGGCTGCGGGTGAACTCCATCTGCAACTGCAGCGGCCGTAGCAAGATGGTTTTGTAGAGAAACACCAGCGCATTGAGCGCCTGGGCCTGGGTCTTGCTGGCGACCCGACGCTCGGTCGCCAGATGAGTGAGAAAACTCTGTACCTCGGCCTCCCCCAGGGTCGACGGGTGCTGCATCTTATGAAAACGGATAAACGCGGTGATCCAGTGCAGATAGGCTTCAATCGTTGCCATGGCATAGCGCAACAACAGCATCTGCTCATAGATACTGGCCAAAAACGCCGAATGGGGTTTACGCATAATAGCCACCTCGGACATATGTATATATAACCAGTATATATCCGAGTGAGACAAGCAACAGACTAAGTGGAACTTTTCCGCATTGTTACAAAAACTATGCAACGCCACGCCCATAACCATATGGGCAATAAAGGGCTTTTAAGCCCCGGCGTTGTTCCCATCCACAGACTATGTCGAACCTTTCCCCGTGCTATGGAGGAAAGGTTCCGGACAATAAGTTGTTAACCAAAGTGATCCCTACAAAACCGAGGTCAGATTGAGAACAAACTATGTGTTAATTGATTTTGAAAATGTCCAACCTGAGAACTTAGATGTGTTTTCAGCAGATCACTTTAAAGTCATTGTATTTGTTGGGGCTTCTCAAACAAAAGTGCCGTTTGATGTTGCAATTGCAATGCAAAAGCTAGGCTCTCGGGCTGAGTACGTGAAAATATCTGGGAATGGCCCCAATGCTTTAGACTTTCATATTGCATTTTACATTGGGCAAATCTCAGCAAAAGAACCGGATGCATTCTTTCACATCATTTCAAAAGACACTGGTTTCGATCCATTAATTCAACATATAAAAACAAAAAACATATTTTCATCCAGAACAAAAGACATCAAAGAGATCCCTGTAATAAAGGCTTCCATATCTAAAACCCCAGAAGAAAAAACGGACGTAATAATTGTAAAACTGCAGCAATTGAAAGCATCGAAACCCAGAACCACGAAGACATTAACGAGTACCATCATTGCTTTATTCCAAAAGAAAATTCCAGAATCAGAGGTGCTAAGTTTGATTAGCGACTTAGAAAGCCAAAAAATACTAACAATCAGCAACAACAAAGTTAGTTATAATTTACCGCAATGAACGGTTAATCGGGTAGCCGGGGGTTTCTAGCCCCCAGCCCCCACAACACCCTGCGTGCGGGTCCGCACAGGGCGTTTCACTTAGAAT